>CAZICK010000039.1:0-34091 GCA_964537505.1 uncultured Pirellulales bacterium | reverse complement strand
ATGTCCACGCAAGCGTGGGGCAGGCAGCCGACGTTTTATGTCGCCCTTACAGGGCGGAAGATAGATTCGCTATCGCGGCTCTTCGCTTCGCTTCGTGTCCCGCTTTCGCGGGAATGACAGGGGAGTAGGGCGGAAGATAGACCCCTGCTATCGCGGGGGTGACAGAAGGGGAACAGGGCGGAAGATGGACAAACACGGACGGGCACGGACGAACACGGACAGAATAAATGGCGGGCGTGGGCGGGTTTGTGCCAATGTCCACCAGCGGCTTCCATGTGGATAATGCTGAAAAGATTAATATAGACAGTTGACATTGGGTGGGGTATCCTCAAAGATATCAGTAGTGCGATTTTGCTTGCGCGGCTCTACGCGTCACTTTTTATTGTGTGCTGCTTATGCGCAAAGTCATACCCAATGGGTATTATTATACCTGGCAGGGCCAATGGGCTGGGGATTGGGTTAAAAAACCGCGGGAGTTGGCTGTAATATAAAGGCAAGTTATGAAGAAATGTCCCTTTTGTGCGGAGGAGATTCAGGAAGAAGCGATAAAATGCCGTTTTTGCGGTGAGTTTTTCGATGACTCTTATAAGCCAAAACCAATGACAAAATGGTATTATTCCACCTCTGCTATTGTGATTGGTTTGCTTTTTCTGGGTCCGCTTGCTTTGCCGCTGGTCTGGAGAAGCCCGAGATATAAAGTGATTACCAAGGCTATTATCACAGTGGTTGTTATTGTGGCAACTATCTGGTTTTGCTGGCTTATGGGAGATATGTATCAGCAGTTAATACATCAGCTAGAGGATCTTGGTTTGTAAAAAACACTAACTTTATGGAAATTGAAACAAAAGTTTTAAGATATAAGATAGGAGATGTCATGAAACGAAGAACCTTTTTGTCCAAAGCCGCTGGGGCCCTGGCTGCTTCCACCGTATTTCCCAGCTTTGCGATTGGTAAGTCCGGCCCATCGGCCAACAGTAAAGTAAATGTTGCTTTTATTGGTTCCGGTGGGTGGATTGCCCAGCAGCCGTATGAGCAAGGCTGCAAAGATGAAAATCTTGTAGCATTTTGCGATGTGGACCGCGACCAGTGCGCGGAGAATATGAAAAACTGGCGTACTAATCAGCCTTTCTTCGATGACTACCGTGAGATGTTCGACAAGATGGGCAAGGGGATCGATGCAGTCGTTGTCTCGCCCCCCGATCATTCACATTTTCCAGCTACCATGGCGGCTATGGAGCGTGGGATTCATGTTTACACACAAAAACCCCTGGCCCATAATATCTGGCAGACACGCACTCTTGTAAAGGCCAAAGAACGCTATAAAGTTATGACCCAGATGGGCAATCAGGGTCATGCAGACGACGGGATTCGCAAATCTGTTGAAGCATATCGCGCCGGGGTCATTGGCGAGGTCAGCGAGGTTTACGCCTACAACGACGGGCCGGAGATGGGCGGACGACATTTTGCCAATCCCAAGACCATGCCGCCACCGGAATCCCCGGCGCCCGAAGGGCTTTCGTGGGATAAATGGATTGGCCCGGCGGCAATGCGTCCGTTCTACAGGGATTACCTGCCTTACAAATGGCGGGCATTCTATGATTTTGGTTCGGGTATGCTGGGCGATTGGGGTTGTCATACTCTGGATACACCTGTTTGGGCTCTTGATTTGGATCCGCCGACCGTTGTGGAATGTTTGGAACGCAAAGATTCGCTCAAGGGCGTTATTCCCGCGGGCAGCCGACTTAAGTTTCACTTTCCAGCCAAAGGCGCCCGTGGCCCGGTGAGTCTCTATTGGTTTGACGGTCCCCAGGACTGGAGCAAAGTGGGGCGCATTGATAAATTTGGCGCCGAGAACGCTACGCATCTTGGCAGAGCATGCTGGATGGTAGGGAGCAAGGGTATGATTGGTTGTGGTACACACGCCGGAGAGCCGACGGTTATTCCCGCCCCGCTACGCAAGCAATGGCAGGCTGACCCGCCAAAGCAGTCTATCCCGCGTGTTGAAGGCGGCCCCTTTCGTGAGTGGCTGCGTGCCATCAAAGGGACAGGCCCCGAACCAGGTTCCAATTTCAGTTACTCCGCTAATTTGACAGAGATTATCCTGCTGGGAGTGCTGGCTCAGCGATTCAATACCCGCATTGAGTGGGATGCTAAAAATGCCCAAATTACCAACCACCCGGAGTTAAATGCTTTTGTCAAAGAACCGGTGCGAAAAGGCTGGGAGTACGGCGAATCGCTTTAGCCAGATGGCGCCAGGGTCAAAACTATTTTGCTGCGTTGGTTCTAAATTTGCTACTGACATAATCAATGCAGTTTTGGAACTCAGGTGGATAAACTGAATATGATCTTTCCGAAGGCGACTCCACCGAAAATATATAACAACCAGTACAAACAATATCGTCCATTTGTAGTGGAGGACGGTCTCCCTGGCACTATTAAGAACGGCATTTTGGTTTTAGGATAGTGGTTAAGTGCCTATTCTGGCATGGCGTCCGAGAAGGAATTTCTGGGCATGGCTTGCCAATTCAGCGAAATTTTGGTATGATCTCTAAAAGTCGATGGCTGTTAAAAAGTAGAAGTTTTTTCATTGCCCAATTGGGAAATCGTTTGTTTGGCTTTCGGCTCCAGTGGCGTGTGCAGTTGACGAGTTGAGATTGATCGGAACTGAAATGAAAAAATCGGAGAACACCGAGCACAAGAAAGTTGAGGATATCTTACGGAAGAAGCGGCATCTTAACGAGTTGCTGCTGGACAACTTACCACACCTGGCAATGATTACCAATAAGGAGAGGATCGTTCTGGTTGCCAACCGTCTGGCGATAGAAGCCGGTGCCAAGATCGGCGGTTACTGCTGGCGTGATTTCGGAGGGAGCCTGTTCATTCCTGAGCAGGACAAACAATACGTCAATGACCACCATAAAGCCCCGCCGGGCAGCACCTGTTGTCATTTTTGCCTGGCGGATGAGGCGTTGGCGAAAGAGCAACCGAAGCGTAATCGTGATGTTCGCGCCTGGGGTAAGATTTGGGATACGTATTGGATACCGCTCGATGAGGAGATGTTTCTTCACTACGCTATCGATGTGACCGAGCAAAGGCAAGGTTTAGCGAAGCTGGAAGCGTCTGAAAAAAGGTTCAAAGACCTGGTTGAAATTACGACCGACTGGGTATGGGAGGTTGATAAAGATGGAGTATATACCTACTCCAGCCCCAAGGTCAGGGATTTGTTAGGTTACGAGCCGGAGGAGATTATCGGCAAAACGCCGTTTGATTTGATGCCTCAAGAAGAAGCGGAAGGAATAGATCAATTCTTTAAAGAGAAGTCTGCCAAGAACGCGCCGTTTTATCGACTAGAAAATACAAATCGCCATAAGGATGGGCATTTGGTTGTTCTGGAAACAAGTGGAATACTCATTTTTGATGAGAACGGCCAACCGAAAGGATACCGTGGCATCGACCGGGACATCACCGAACGGAAGCAGTCGGAGGAGCGTCTGCGTAAAGCACACGACGAATTGGAACAGCGAGTACGGGAGCGTACGGCGGATTTATCGGCAACGCTGGATGCGTTACGTGAAAGCGAAGAGCGTTATCGCCAACTAGTGGAGTTGTCGCCAGACGGTATCGGGGTGATAAGCGGGGAGTCGATTGTTTTTATCAATAGCGCGGGCGTACGCCTTCTGGGCGGCGTCGGTCCAGGAGATTTTGTCGGGAAATCGATTATGGATTTTGTGCACTGTGACAATCGCAGGCGGGTGCAAAGTCAGTTGAGAGACCTGCATAAAAAGCAGAAGGCACTACCCATGACAGAAGAACAATTTCTGCGTATGGACGGTACCGCGATTGATGTGAACGTGGTGGTTATGCCCATTTCCTTACGAGACACACCAGCCATCCAAATAGTATTTCGCGATATTGCCGATCGCAGGCAGGCAGAGCGAAGAGTTCTCAACTATCAAAAACAATTGCAGTTGTTGGCCATGGAATTGACACTGGCGGAGGAACGTCAGCGTCGGCGTATCGCAGATGGGCTGCATGGTCAGGTCGGCCCGTTGTTAGCCGCCTCAAAGATAAAGCTGAGTTCACTGGTGAAACCGGGATCGTCCACAGATACAGACAATTGCCTGGAGGCAATCCACAAACTGTTGTCCCAGGCGATCGAATACACCCGGACTTTAACATTTGAACTGAGTCCGCCTATGTTATACACTCTGGGTTTTGAGGCGGCACTCGAATGGCTGGCAGAGCAGTCATACGCCCAGCACGGTATTCGATGTTCCTTTGAGAGCGACCAGGAACCCAAACCGATGGCCCAGGAGGTAGAGATTCTTCTGTTTCAAATGGTTCGTGAGCTACTCAATAACGTGGGCAAGCACGCGGCTGCCCATTTTGCCGGTATAACAGTGGAGAAGGTAGATAATAATATTCGCATCGTCGTCAAAGATGACGGAGTGGGGTTCGATCCGGGCGAGGTCAGATATGATTCAGTCAGTACAAGCGGTTATGGACTATTCAGTATCAGGGAGCGTCTGAATTACGTCGGAGGGCACCTGGAGATATGTTCCGGTCAGGGCCGCGGAACGCAGGTTACCCTGGAAGTACCGTTAAAACGATAGAGAAGATAAGAGAAAAAGCCATGTCAATAAAAATACTTCTGGCTGACGACCACAGGATTTTTCGTGAAAGCCTCTCAAGCCTGCTCGATCAGCAAACAGACATAGAAATAATTGCCCAGGCGAACAATGGTCAGACCGCGGTAGAGTTGGCCAAGGAATTACTACCCGATGTGGTTATCATGGACATCGGTATGCCGGACTTGAACGGCATCGAAGCCACCCGTCAAATACTCAGTAAAGGATCGCAAATCAAGGTTATCGCCCTGTCGATGTACTCTGACCGGAAGTTCGTGGCTGAGATGCTCAAGGCGGGTGCTCGCGGCTACCTGTTGAAAGACAGCGCCGCCGAAGAGTTGATCCAGGCCATTCGTACCGTTATCGGTGAAGGGATCTATCTGCCGCCATCTCTAACCGATTTGGTTATTGAGAATTATGTTCGCAATCCGACGAAGGCCGACAAGAGCGTGTTTTCGGCATTGACACCGCGTGAGCGTGAAGTTCTCCAGTTGATGGCCGAGGGGAAAAGTACCAAGCAAATCGGCGGCAATCTCCACATCAGCATAAAAACAGTCGAAACCCATCGGCTAAATATCATGGAAAAGCTGGATATTCACAGTGTGGCAGAGCTGACCAAATACGCCGTTCGTGAAGGATTGACCTCCCTGGAAAAGTAGTTGTTTACTCAAAGTTGGGTGTTTATCACAAAAGGGAACCTCTAAAAATTCATTTTTACTACGAACGGCTGCAATTTCCGTCAGCATCGTTATCGGCCAAAAATCGTCCTCAACATAGTTTCAACTATGCCTGCGGCGATTTTTGACCTCTGCCTCGCTGACGAAAATTTCGCTCGTTCTCGTGACAAAAGCAATTTTTAGAGGCTCCCAAAAGCTGTTCGAGTTACCCGCCAGTAATCTTCGCATTATTTTCGCTATCAACAAATCAGGAATTTGGAGGCATTAAATAGGGGTTCCCCCGATTAACTTTCTGAGAGGAATTTGTTAGCTTCTCATAAAGTGCGTCCTCTATTGAGAGGAAGTAGTAGTATTTGAGGGAAGACGTTGTGCAGAATAACAACCCCAAATGCAGCGAGATGAAATACCCGGCAAAGGTTTCCTGCCTGGGACTTTCCATCGCGAAGGAACATGAGCTAGAGGATATTCTGGCCAATCCGATTGCCTATATTTTTGATGATCGTTTTGATTGTCCGTCAACCATGTCGGCAATTGAACAACGCCAAATCGATGTTTTACCCGGCGTAACGCTCAGTTTGGAAGATGAACAGGCCCTATTTCTTCAGTTGAACTATGCCCGGCACAAGATGGGCCAAATCCAACAGAAGCTGTTAAGCCAGGCGAAATGGCACAGAAGCGAAGTACTGGAGTTGCTGCGTTGGAATCAAAAACAACTGGACAGTCGCAGTAAGATCATAACCAGCAATATGGGCCTGGTACTGTCCATGGTCAAGCGTGTCAACTACCACGGCGTGGAATTCACCGACTTAGTCAGCGAAGGCAGCATGGCCCTTATGCGTGCGACGGAAAAGTTCGATTGCCAACGTGGTTTTAAGTTCAGCACATACGCGTGCCAGGCGATATCCAAGTCTTTCCTGCGAGTGGCTAAAAAGAGTTACCAATATCGCAGTTTTTTCCCGGCCCAGTTGGAATCGGCCATGGAAAAAAGTGACCATCTACAGCAAATCAGGGAAGCAGCCCATCAAGACAGAACCGAAGAGGTATGTGCTATTCTGCGTGACAATCTGGCAGATTTGTCCGCGACAGAACAGTCCGTACTGGAGATGCGTTTTTCTCTGAACCAGGAGTATTCCAAGCCCCTGACGCTCAAACAAGTGGGTTACAAGCTGGATCTATCCAAGGAAAGGATTCGCCAGATACAGAAAAGCGCATTGGCTAAAATCAGGCAAGTTGCCGAGAAGTGTATGTTTGCATCGTGGTAGTCTGTAACAGATTCCAGGACATTGACAGTGGAATAATTTTCTTTACCCCGGGCCTTCGCCAATTTTTCTGAGATGTCCCTGTGCCATGACCGCCATGACCGAACCTCCTATCAGTACCAACCCCCCTATCCACTGCCAGAGGTTCAGTCGTTCATCGAAAAAGATCATCGAGAAAAGCAGTATCCCAAACGGCGATGCCTGCAGTATCAGAGCCGGTATCGTGGCCCCCAGCCGTTGAACCGCGGTGTAGTATGCCGTATGGCCAAAAGCCATACACAAGATACCGCTGATAACAACGCATGCCAACGGCCACGCTTCCAGACTTGCCACCTTAGCCGGATTCCCACACAGCAGTGCCAAGACTGCCAAGGCGCCCACTGTATATACGCATACCACCGAATAACCCAATCGCGGATCGACGCCCTTAAATGCAATCCGCATCGATATCGTATAAACCGACCACATCGCGGCTGCCGAGAGCATTATTATTATACCGGTGAGGTTTGCTTTTGCGGTAAAAGCCTCTTTGTTTACAATAACCATTATCACGCCGGTTATTGACAACCCTATTCCCAGCCAAAACCGCTTGCTATAGATCAGCCCTCGTTCGTCAGGAAAGTAAATCAGACAAAATCCCGCGGTCCAGAGCAGGCTCGATTTTGACAGAAGAGACGCGAAACCCGGTTCGATAAAATAGAAGCCCCACGCCCAAAGACTTTGCATGAGCACATTCGGGATACTGGGCCATAGGGCTTTTTTCCACAGAGTCGCCCCCGCCCGGCCCTGCCGGAGGGCCATGAACAAAAAAGGCAGCCAGAAGATCATGGCCACAGTGTATCGCCAGAGGTTTTGACTCCACGCATCAAGATAGCCGGTCAGATAGCGTATAAATAAAGGGCCTGTCATCCAGCATACAGCAGTTGTTATGATCGCGGCGGTACCGATCCTGTCGATATGCCTTTGTTTTTCAAAACTTTTCACACAGATGCTCGCTTTCCAGTCTATTGCAAATGGGGGAGATAATACCACCTTACGATATTAATTACCAGGGGATAGTATGGGAAAAACGGAAGTTTGTCAAGACATAAGGGAACCTCTAAAAATTCATTTTTACTACGAACGGCTGCAATTTTCGTCAGCATCGTTATCGGCCAAAAATCGTCCTCAACGTAGTTGAAACTACGCCTGCGGCGATTTTTGACCTCTGCCTCGCTGACGAAAATTTCACTCGTTCTCATGACAAAAGCAATTTTTAGAGGCTCCCATAAATTTTTCCCCGGCCATCGGCCCGGCCAAGGCGCAGAGGTCGAATCCACAGCTTCAGTTTTGACAGAAGATATGGTTGTTTTTCGGCTGAAAAACAGGCAGTAGCAGGACCGTTTGTTCGGCACAGCAAGTAATGTTTCACTTTGCCGCCTGAGCTGTTGGCAGAGTCGGGATTTCTATGGAATTTCAATCAGCGAATTGAGGGTACCATAGGGATTCAGGGTGTTGGCGTGATTATCAGGGTCCAACAGCCAGTTGCCATCGACCTGGAACTTGTATTGATATGCCCCTTTTGGCAAAGGGACGGCAAGTACGTAGCTGCCGTCTTTTTGCTTTCGCATGCGAACTGCCTGCCATTGTGTGAAATCCCCCGCTATGCATACCTTTTGTGGTTCATTTTGGGGTATTAACTTGAACTGAAATGTGCCTTTTTTGCTATCTTTTGTAACCATAATACACCTTACAATACAATTCCTTGTGCGTTACCTATACGCAAAGTGATAACAGGGCCTTTAGAGCCAGGACCAGTAATTCTATACGTCAGCAAAACATTTGTCGAGATCATATAAAAATCTATTTTCTCGTAACAGGTACTGTGGCTGCATAATTTTTCGACAATGTAGTGGAACCACGTTTAGAATTTCGCCATTTTTCGCTCCTCAGTAAATTCCCCCGGCGGCGGTCGGCCCGTTTGACCATCGGACAGATAGTTGTCAGTGGATAGCAGATGTAGTTTTTTCATGGCTTGACATACGTAGAGGAAATTTCTATAATACTACTCCATAATTGCCGGCAAAAAAGTGCGGCTGGGCGTTAGTGGATAGTGGTAGATGGGAAATATTGTTATTTGGAGAACGTATGATGAGAAACCAACTGCTAAACAGGAAGTCTGTGTTGATGGTAACGATAGTGTTGGCGTCGGGGATGCTGTCGCTGGTCGGCAACGAAAAGGTCCGTGGGGATGACTGGCCTTGCTTTCGTGGGCCCAATCACGATGGCATTTCAAATGAGACAGGCTGGCAAGCGGACTGGCCCACGGAAGGTCCCAAAGTGCTGTGGGAAAAATCTATCGGAAGGGGATTCGCGTCGATAGCGGTTTGCAACGGGCGTGTCTATACGTCAGGCAATACGGGCAGCGAAGAAGATGAAGATGAGAAAAATCATAAAGATGTGGTCTATTGTTTTGACGCCGGTACCGGCAAAGAAATGTGGAAGAAGGAGTATCCATGTCCCCTGGAGCCGAAGAATCATGAAGGGGGTCCCTGTGCCACGCCCGCCGTGAACGGTAAGTTTGTTTACACCTTCAGCAAGATGGGCGATGTTTATTGTTTCGAGGCGATGAAGGGTACGGTGATCTGGAATAAAAAGCTGGTCGAAGAACTGGGACTTAAACTTCCAACGTGGTTTCTTGCCGGCTCGCCACTGGTTATGGATAAACTGGTAATATTGAACGTGGGGTCCAGAGGCGTGGCACTTGATAAGCAGAGCGGTAAGGTTGCCTGGCAAAGTGGAAAAGACCCGTGCGGATATGCCACACCCGTACGTTACAAAATGGATGGACAGGATTGCGTGGCTATAGCAGGATGCGATAAGGTGTTCGCTGTAAAGCCGGAAACGGGTAAGGAACTGTGGCAGTTCGACTGGAAAACCCAATACGATGTTAACGCGGCAGACCCGATCATTACAGGTAACAATGTGTTCATTTCTTCGGGATATAACAAGGGCTGTTCGCTGATGGAGATAAAGAACGGCGAAGTCAGCCCGGTTTGGCAAAATAAAGAGATGCGAAATCATATAAATAGTACCGTGCTGTGGAAAGGGTATCTGTACGGTTTCGATGAAAAGAAGCTGAAATGCCTGGACTTAAAGACCGGCGAGACCAAGTGGGATCAGGATGGGCTTGGTAAAGGTTCGCTGATGGTGGCAGATGGCAAACTGATTGTTCTGAGCGAGAAAGGCAAGCTGGTAATCGCACAAGCTGAGCCAGAAGGATTCAAGGCGATCTGCGAATCGCAAATTCTCAATGGCAAATGCTGGACAGTGCCGGTGCTTGCCAACGGCAAAATCTATGCCCGTAACGCTATGGGTGACCTGGTCTGCGTGGATGTAAGCAAAAAAGGTACAAAGTAGTTGTGAGTATTGAATAGCAAGAGACAAGAGACATTTATGGCGAAGCCGGTACATATACTTTATTGTGACTGCTCTTACAGCGAGATAATATCCCAGGCTGTTAAACGGCAAGTGCGCCGGGAGCTTGGGCGATTGAAGGGGGCGTTGGTCAACGTGGTGGCGGACCTGTGCGGGTCGGCTGTGCGTAACGATCCGATGCTCACGGAATTAGCAAAAGAGGACTCGCTGAAGATCATTGCCTGTCATCCCCGGGCGGTAAAATGGCTGCTTGCCAAAGGGCAACAGCCACCGGCTGAGGCAAAGATGGAAATATTCAATATGAGAAAACAGACCGCAGAGGAAATTGTGAGGTCTTTGCGAGAAGCAGGCTGTGAACAAGATGGTCCGCTTCCTGACGATTGTGGCTCCTCAAAAAATACATCCGACGGTTGCGGCTGTTGTAAACGGGATACCGCCGATCAGGGTTTTTTGTTCGAGATAAAGAAAGACGGGGACTGGATTCCATGGTTTCCGGTTATTGACTACCAGCAGTGTAACAACTGCCGACAATGTTTGAATTTTTGTCTTTTCGATGTTTTCGGTGTTTCACAGGGGGGACAAATCGAAGTTCAAAGGCCCCATAACTGTAAAACCAATTGCCCCGCCTGCGCACGTGTCTGTCCGCAAGGGGCCATTATTTTTCCCAAACATCCGACCGGTCCGATTAATGGCAGTGAGGCTGAACAGTGCGACGAACCACAGGTTGATCTGTCGTCACTTTCTGGAGAAGATATTTACGCTATGCTTCGCCGGCGCAGCGGCAAAAGTAAGGAAGAACTCACGGCAATCTATAAGTGCCTCTGTAACTGTAATGACGACAGCGTCGCCAGTGAAGAGGGTTTCACCACAAACTCAAACTGTAAGTGTTCGTGTGACTGTGGCGATGATGACAAAGGGGAGAGTCACTGCTGTTGAGTAAGCAAGCATTACCATCGGCTGTGAAACCCGAGGTGGTTCTGGTCGCCGACAGGACGCTCAGTGCTGAATACAAAATGCTTTTTGAAGGCATTTTCGCTACTATGCAGACGACGCAGGTTCCGGAATTTGTTATGCGGCGACTGGTTTCTCCGGCGATGAAAGCGGATGAGGCCGGTCGAGCCTGGGCGGCGGTTTTGGGGCTGCGCAGAATTGAATCGGCACTTCTGGCGGGAGGCGAGTTGAACAGAGATAATGTGGTTTGTACGACGCCGGAATCTCTTGGGAAATTGCTTGGTCCCTGGGTAAAAGCGGTGCTGGTCAGTTCGAGCGATCCGCTGGGGCAGGGTATGAGCAATACAACCACAGATAACTTCTGGAAGGGCCAGCTTTATACCCGGTTTTGGATGAATCGGATGATGGAAGTGATAGGCAAGGCAAAGGAAAAATACGATTTCAAGGTCATAGGCGGCGGTGCGGGAGCGTGGCAATGGGCCAATAACGCATTCGAGGCTCAGCGGCAAGGGTTCGATACGATTTTCGAAGGGTATTTTGAAACGCAAGGGCCTAAGCTCATCGCTGATATTCTTGGCGGCAGCCCGGTCGCCAAACATATCTGCGAACAAGACAATGGGATAGAATCGATACGGCCAATCAAAGGAGCGTCACTGCTTGGGATTGTCGAGCTTTCGCGTGGATGCGGGAAAGGATGCAGATTCTGCAGTACGGCGGGGAAAAAAATGGAGCATCTGCCGATTGAAACCATCGTAGCTGATCTGCATACGAACGTTTCACAAGGGATTAACGCGGTGGTCAGCGGCAGTGAAGATTTTTTTCGGTACGGCGGCAAAGGCGGGAAGCCTGATTTCGACAAGCTGCACGAACTACTGCTTGAGATGAAAAAGGTAAAAGGATTGTCCTTTATGCAGATCGATCACGGCAATATAACCTCGGTTATGCAGTTGAGTGACGAGCAACTGAAAGAAATACGAAGGCTTTTAACCTGGCAGGCTAAATGTGATTATCTGTGGGTAAATATGGGTATCGAAAGTGCCAACGGCCATCTGGTTTCGGCCAACAGCGCCGGCAAGCTGTCGCCGTTTGGGCCGGACGACTGGGAAGAAGTGGTGCGCGAAGCGGCGGATCGAATGGTGAGAAATGGATTTTTCCCGGTTTTCAGTATTATACTGGGGCTGCCGGGCGAGGCGCCGGAAGATGTGGCGCAAACACTGAAGCTGGTCAAACATCTTGCTACGCGTCGAGCGGTTATCTTCCCGATTTTTTACGAACCGGTACTGAAAGATGAAATTGAAAGCGGGCAGCGGTTCAGGCTGGAAGACATGCGACTGGACCATCTGGAGCTATACCGAACCTGTTATGAACAGAATTTCAAGTGGGTTCCCCGGATGTTTTGGGACAATCAGCGTGCGGCGGGCGTTGGGCCGGCGAAACGACTGCTGATTCGTATGCTGGGCAAGACGGAAGTTCGTGCCTGGCGCAAGGCGTTTAGTCAGATACATAATAGATTGCAAAACTAATCACGGAGCTGCAGGCAGATTGATTAGTGTGGACTGTTAGTATGCGAAAAACAGAACCGTTGACATTACAAGTAGAATTAGTAACACAGGGCAGGAAGGTTGGGGATAATATACCCGCGGGCAAGGGTGAACGAAATCGGCTGCTGCGTATAATTCGCGAGTATGTCAAAGAGAGACGGCCGGTTGGGCCGTTGAGCAAAGACGAGTTGGAGCGGCATGCGCAAAACATCATCGCTATCTCGCAGACAGAGGAGAAGTACAGGAATTATATCGGGGTATTGATAAACAACGAGGTGTGGCGTGAGGCGCTGGCCGGGACTCCATTTGCGCGGCGGCTGCTGCTGCTGCCGAAGTGCCTGAGAGACGAGCAGAAATGCCAGGGACAACTCGACGCGTATGGTCTGGTCTGCAGACATTGCGATCAATGTATGATCGGCGATGTCCAAAGCGAAGCCGAGGGGCTGGGATATGTGGTCATGGTGGCGGAAGGTTCGCCGATGGTGATGTCGTTGATCGAATCGGGTAAGATCGAAGCGGTGGTGGGCGTAAGCTGTATGTCGGTGCTGGAACAAGTGTTTCCTTACATGGAGACAGCGGCGGCGCCCGGGATAGCTATACCTTTGCTGCAGGACGGTTGCCGTAATACCAGTGTCGATCTGGACTGGGTATGGGATGCGATCCATCTGAGCGGTAAGAAAGAGACCTACAGACTGAATCCGGACCGGTTGCGTCGTCAAGTCGATTTGTATTTTGGCCTGGAATCGCTAAGAAATATCATGGGAGCATCGCAAGGTGAAACGCAGGAAATCGCCTGCGAATGGCTGAGCAAATCAGGAAAGCGATGGCGGCCTTTTCTGACGGCGTGCGTGATCCAGTCACTCAACGGTCAAGACGATGAAACAATCTCAACAGAGGCGGCCAGGCTGGCGGTGGCGGTCGAATGTTTTCATAAAGCGTCATTGATCCATGATGATATCGAAGATAACGATCCGCTGCGTTACGGACGGGAAACCGTGCATGCAAAATACGGAATAGAGATCGCGTTAAATGTGGGCGATTTTCTGCTGGGGGAAGGTTATCGGTTGATCGGACAATGCTGTGTTTCAAGCGATCAAAAGGTGCGGATGCTGCAGGCGGCAGCCGATGGCCATCGGACCCTGTGCCTCGGCCAGGGGGCAGAGCTGTGCTGGAGGCGGAATCCGGAGGTTTTAAGGGTCGGAGAGATATTGGAGATATTCCGTCAAAAAACCGCACCGGCTTTCGAAGTGGCCCTGCATTTGGGTGCGATATACGCCGGGACCGATGATGATCTCTGTCAGGTACTGAGAAAATACAGCGAAGCACTGGGGATCGCGTATCAGATATACGACGATCTTCAGGACTTCAAGACGCCAGACGAAACCGGTGACATCCTGGCAATGCGTCCGTCTCTGCTGCTGGGGCTGGCTTATGAACAGGCCAAGGACGATCAGAGGAGCGTACTCGAAGCTTTTTGGCAACGGGCAAAACAGTTCAGCAAAAACGAATCTGAAAT
This sequence comes from uncultured Pirellulales bacterium, assembly GCA_964537505.1. Lineage (GTDB taxonomy): Bacteria > Planctomycetota > Phycisphaerae > Sedimentisphaerales > SM23-30 > DAINBT01. Next base: position 20,102 of record CAZICK010000039.1, on the reverse strand, counting down.
GGTAAATCAGATTTTATGGCAAACAGGCAGTGTGGAGACGGCTGAGAACCTGATAGAACTATACAAGAATCAGGCTATACGGTCACTGAGCGAACTTAAAAACAGCAACCTTAAAGGGCTGCTACGTCGGGTTATCGGTAAGATATTCAACGACATCGAATCAATGGTTTGTTGCAATGAGTATAAGGCGGCAAATAATACAGACAGTACGCTCGGGAGCGAATCTGCTGAGTGACAGGCGTGATCTTGTGGTCGGGTTTTTTCACAGTCAAATCAATCAGGACGGCGGGTTCAGGAACCGGGTCGGTAAAAGTGATCTCTATTACAGCGTGTTTGGTTTCGAGGCGCTTTTAGCGATGACGGGGCAGGATGATCTGCCGATAGAGGCTTTCGAGGGATATTTATGTACGTTCGATAATGTCGAGTCTATGGATTTTATAGAGTTGGTCAGCCTGGCCCGTTGCTGGGCGAACCTGCCGCATGAAAAGTTGGAACCGGCGGTACACAAAAACATTTGTGCGCGACTGGAAGGCTATCGATCTGGCGACGGCGGCTATAGCGCTAAATCGCGAGCCGAGCACGGAACGGCTTATGGCTGTTTTCTGGCGTTGGGGGCGTATCAGGACCTGAACATCGAGCCGCCGGACAGGGCCGGGCTGACCGGCTGTATCAGATCGTTACAAACAACTGACGGAGCTTTTGCCAATGACCACGGTCTTACAACAGGCGCTACGCCGGCTACCGCCGCCGCAATAACAGCGTTATATCACCTGGGTGAACCAATCGATAAGGCATCAGGCCAATGGCTGCTGTCACAGGTCCATAGTACCGGCGGGCTACTGGCGGTCCCTGAGGCGCCGCTGCCGGACCTGCTGTCCACAGCAACGGCTTTACATGCCCTGTCCCTGATGGGAATGCCTGTCTGCGGAACTGGTATAAAGCAGCCGTCTCTGAGGTTTGTCGAAAGCCTTTGGTCCGGCAAAGGCGGGTTTCACGGCAATTGGCTGGATGAGGTTTTGGACTGTGAATATACTTATTATGGGCTGCTGGCAATGGGACATCTGGGCGTGGATCACAACCAATAGCAAAGAAAAAACCAAACAGGTGCAAACGGCAAATGACATTTGATAAAGACGCTTTTCATGAGACATTGTTAAATGCGCGGATGTCGCTTTTAGATGCTTGCCAACCGGGCGGTCATTGGCATGGTAAGCTTTCCAGCAGTGCCCTGGCAACCGCTACGGCGGTCTGCGCGTTGGCAGTGTCGGACGAAAAAAAGCATCAAAAACTCATCCATAACGGTCTCGAATGGCTGGCACAGAATCGCAATTCCGATGGCGGCTGGGGCGATACGGCGGTCAGTATCAGCAACATCAGCGCGACAGTCCTGGGCTGGGCGGCCTTTGGAATAGCTGGCCAGGCCGGTAAAAAATACGATACCGTCGTTGCGGATGCCCAGAGATGGTTGGAACACCAAGCCGGCGGGCTGGATGGTCAGCGGCTAGCCAAGGCTCTCGGCAGCCGTTACGGTAAAGATCATACATTCGCAGCGCCAATCATGTCGATGTGCGCTATCAGCGGCCGATTGGGCTTGGCCGAGGAAGCGTGGCAATGGGTCAGTCCTCTGCCTTTTGAGCTGGCGATGTTTCCGTCCCAATGCTACAAATGGCTGCGTTTGCAGGTGGTAAGTTATGCTCTGCCGGCCCTGATTGCTATCGGGCAGGCAAGGCATTGTAACTGTCCGAGTCGAAACCCGGTTATAAAACTAATACGCGGGTCGGCCCTGCGGCGGACACGGTCAATTCTAAAGAAAATTCAACCGGAAAGCGGGGGGTTTCTGGAAGCGATCACCTTGACCAGTTTTGTGGTTATGAACATGGTGGCTGGTGGCGCTAAGGATCATGCAGTAGTAAAAAAGGGGATCGATTTCATCGTTGCCGGCGTGCGCGAGGACGGCAGTTGGCCGATTGATACCAACCTGGCTACCTGGGTAAGTACCCTGTCGGTAAACGCTTTGTCGGTCGGCAATCTGCCGGCGTTGATGGATCGTCAGGAACGGGCCCGTATCGGGCAGTGGCTGCTGGGACAGCAATTTCGCAGGATACATCTTTATAGTCATGCCAGACCGGGCGGATGGGGCTGGACCGACTGCTGCGGCGCGGTACCCGATGCCGATGATACGGCAGGAGCACTGCTGGCAATACAAAACCTTGGGCTAAAGGACAAACAAACCTTAGAAGCGGCCAGGGCCGGGGTAAGCTGGCTTTTGCATTTGCAGAACAGCAACGGCGGGATGCCGACGTTTTGTAAGGGATGGAAGGATATGCCGTTTGACCGCAGTGGCGCCGATCTGACGGCTCATGCGATCATGGCACTGATCGCATGGCGGAGCGAACTCGGCAATCATTTGCGAGAACAAATTGATGCGTCAATAAATAAAGCCATCACGTATCTCTCGCAGAGCCAAAGAAAAGACGGTTCGTGGAGCCCTTTGTGGTTTGGCAATCAGTTTGCCGCCGGTGAAGAAAATCTTACATACGGGACCGTTCGAGTATTAACGGCACTAAATTATCTGCTCACAGTTAAGCATATATCAATTGATGTAATCGCTATGCTGAAAAAAGGAACCGACTGGCTTGTCTCATCTCAAAATCCGGATGGCGGCTGGGGCGGTGCGGCTCAGACACAGATGCCTTCCTCCATTGAAGAGACGGCCCTTGCGGTAGCTGCGTTGGCCGGCATGTTGGCAGGTGAAAATGCTCACGAGCAGGAAAAAACAAACATATCATTCGCCGTAAACAAGGGTTTGATATGGCTGATCGAACATACGGAACGTGGAAGCACTTTCAAGCCGGCGCCGATCGGTTTTTATTTTGCCAAGCTGTGGTATTTTGAAGAGCTTTATCCGGTGATTTTTACCGTGGCAGCCCTGGAACAGGTGAAAAAAAGTTGCCAGTGGATAACGGATAGTGGATAGACAACTATCGGCTATTCGCGTTTTATATCGTAAACCCTTAAGGTATCGACATATCGAATGTAGAGCCGGCCGTCGGATATTGCCGGATGTGCCCAGTGCTTGTTTTTCTTTCCGCCGGAAGGGATATTAAAAGAACTGACCGGTTTAAACCCGGTGGAAGTCGCCGGCACCAAAGCAACATCGCCGGTATTTTCGTCATAACAGTATAACATGCCGTCAGCGTAAATGATCTGACCTTTGTTCCCGTTCCATTTGGTTTCGTAAATAACTTTTCCAGTGTTCCAGTCGAGACAGACCCAGTCGCCTTTGGGGTTTTCTTTCCAGTTGGCCCCGTAAATGTAACCATCTACCAATACGGCTCCACCATGATGAATGTCCAGAGTCTTATCGTCCCATTTGCGGGTCACTTTGGCACCGTCCGGTGAAAGCTGGAGCATCATGCCACCATCGTCATATCCACTGGTGCTGTAAACACAACCGTCATAATAAACAGGTGAAACGGGATTGATGGCTTTTACCCCGAATTCTTTTTCTTTCCATAGTACCTCTCCGGTCCCGGCATCCAACCCGACCACCGACTCCGCCAGCATGTTCACAATGAGTTTGCGTGAGCCTCTTTCAATCAGAATAGGCGAACAGTAAGAGGATTCTTCGCTTAATCCTTTACTGGTCCAGACGGTCTGGCCGTTCAATTTGTTCAGTGCTACCATAGCGATATCTTTACCGCCCGGAGTGCAAATAACATTGTCCCCAACGATCAGGGCCGACTCAGAAATACCCCAACTGGTTTTTTGCCCTTCGAATTTTTCTTTAGCGTCAACGGTCCAGATTCTTTCACTCGTCTTGGCGTCAAAGCAAAATACCGCTCCCTCCCCGCTGATCAGGTACAGCCTGCCATCCTCAACGGTGGGCGCGGCCCGCGTGCCGGGCGTGCTTGCCCGCCATTCCGGGCCATAGGTTTTTTTCCATTTCAACTTACCATCGAGGTCATAGGCGAAAAGGACCCCCTCCTTCTCGATCATACCGGTTGTATAGACAAGCCCCCCGGCCACGGCGATCGAAGAATATCCCTCCCCTAAGCCATCCACTGACCACAGTAATTTTGGACCGCCTTCGGGCCATTTCTTCAGAAGCCCGGTTTCGGTGGATTTCCCATCGCGGTTGGGGCCGCGAAACTGGGGCCAATCGCTCGCCTGGATAGTCGAAACAACCAATAAAACGACCAAAACCGCCATAATTGTGCTTTTAACATTGGCCACGGCAGGAAAACCTCCATATAATCTGATAACATAACTCTTGTAAACAGTACTCCGTAATTTTACGTGTTTTTTCAACGTAACGTCCATTAGTGTACTTTATCAGTATATCCAGATTATCTGTTATGTCAACATGGCATGGTTGATTTTGCAGTAAAATCCGGAAATAATGTTGTGTTATGAAGACGATATCGTACAAGGTATTAGCCGTGATTATGCTCTCGGCCATTGTCGTGGGTGGAATTTTCTGGGGATTTATGGCCACCTGGCCCAAAAACGTGGGTAGCGAAAACGTATCAGGTGGAACCGCCGGGCGAGAAGATGCGTTTGACGGCAGTTGGCCCATTTTCCGTGGCGGACCCGAACTGAACGGTGTTGCCCCAGGCAGCCTGGGTGATCGCCTGGAACTGTTGTGGAAATTCAAGACGCAAGGCGAAATTCAATCTTCCGCGGTAATCAGCGGCGGGCGGGTTTTTGTCGGGTCCGGGGACGGCAAGATATATGCGATTGACCAGAAAACCAGGCAGGAAATATGGTCTTTCCAAACAGAAGACGCTGTCGAAGCACCGCCCTGCGTGATAGATGATATGGTCATCGCCGGCTCACTGGATACGTATTTGTACGCTCTCTATGCGGAAACCGGTAAGCTCAAATGGAAATACAAAACAGCCGGCAAGATTGTCGGCTCGGCAAACTGGTTTCGGCCGCCCAAACGCGACAAAACATGGATTCTGGTTGGCAGCTACGACAACATACTGCACTGCGTGGATTCGGCAACCGGCGAAAAAGTATGGACATACGAAAGCGACAGCTACATTAACGGCACCCCAGCGGTCAGTGACGGCATGGTAGTTTTCGGCGGCTGCGATGCCATAATCCACGTCGTTTCGGTCGGCGACGGCAAAGAAATAAACCAGATCGAGGCCGGCGCCTATATCGCAAGCTCACCGGCCCTGGCGGACGGACTGGTTTATGTCGGCAACTATGAAGACACCTTTCTTTGCAGAGACCTTGTTACCGGCCGGGTCGTATGGGACTACAAAAACCAGGGCGATCCGTTTTACGCCTCGGCGGCAGTCGGCCCAAGGCAGATAATTGTCGGTTCGAGAGACAAAAATTTATACTGTCTGGACCGCAGCAACGGTGAGATTTTGTGGACCTTTAGTACCGCCGGCCAGATCGATAGTTGCCCGGTCATCTGCCAGAACAAAGTAGTGTTCGGCTCGGGTGACGGGCGGTTGTATATGGTGAGCCTTTCCGAACGCAAGGAAATATGGTCGTTCGAAATAGGCGCAGCGATAACGTCATCACCGGCACTTGCTGGCGGCATGGTGATTGTCGGCGCGGAAGACGGTTACTTGTACGGATTTGGCCCAAAATGAGAATAGTACAGATTACTCCAGGTTCGGGAAATAATTTCTATTGTGAAAACTGCGTGCGCGATGCGGCAATAGTAAAAGAATGGCGTCGGCAGGGTCACGACGCCCTGATAGTTCCACTGTATCTGCCGTTACCACACGAAGATATGGGTTCGGGTGATGTGTCGGAAATATTTTACGGCGGCGTAAATGTTTATCTCCAACAAAAGATGTCTCTGTTCCGTCGAACGTCGCGTCGAATAGATTGTTTATTAGATCGACCCCGAATTCTGAATTGGGCGGCACGGCTGGCAGGAATGACGAACGCCGGTGATCTGGCCGATACGACACTGTCGATGCTTCGCGGTGAAGAAGGTCGCCAGGCAAAGGAGTTGGAACGACTGGTTGACTGGCTCAAAGGTATCGATAAACCTGACGTGATTCTTCTGTCGAATATCCTGTTGTCAGGATTGGCACGACGTCTCAAGCAAACGCTGAGAGTCCCGGTGGTATGCCTGCTCCAGGATGAAGACGAGTTTATCGATGTTCTGCCGGAACCCCGGCAAAAGCTGGTTTGGGAGACAATATCCCAACGCGCCGCGGATATAGATATGTTCGTTTCGGTAAGTGAATACTATGCCAATGTAATTCAAGAAAAACTGGGGCTGCAAAAAGAACGCATAAAAGTCATACCGGCGGGGATCTCAGCCGAAGCCTCCGTCCCGCCCGGACCGCGACCAAAAACACCGACAATCGGATATCTGTCCCGGATGTGTCGGGAAAAAGGGCTTGATACGCTGGTTGAAGCGTTCCTGACGCTCAAACATAACCGTAAGCAATTCGGTCAAGTCAAGCTGCGTATCGCCGGCGGAAAAACCGTAAACGACAATTCCTATATCCGCGAAATACAAGACAAAATAAAGGCCCAGGGACTAACCGGCGAGGTAGAGTTTCTGACCGGTTTCGACCAGGCATTCCGACGTATCTTTCTGCAATCGTTGACGGTGCTTTCCGTACCGGAAAGGCGCGGCCCGGCCTGTGGGCTATATGTGCTGGAAGCGTTGGCGGCCGGCGTCCCGGTAGTTCAACCGCCTGTCGGAGTCTTTACGGAATTGCATCGGGCTATTGGTGATGGTATGATACTCACAAAATCCGATACAGCCGACGCTTTAGCCGCCGCCCTGGAGCCATTACTGCTCGATGTCAATTACGCAAACCAGTTAGGAAAACACGGCCGAAAAACCGTGATCGAAAAATTCAGCATCAAAAAAACAGGGCAGAGTCTTATAGAGGTTTTTGACTCCCTCCTGAAGACAAAAGAAAATGATTAACCACAATCCTTTTGACGCCGGCGTCATGTCGCAGAAAAATGTTGCGGAGAATAACCAAAAATGCTTGAACTGACAAACGTATGCAAGCGCTATGATACCGCCCCCCAACAGGAACCGGATTACGTACTCAAAGACATATCATGGCATATCGAAAAGGGAGACTCGGCAGCTATTACGGGCCCTTCCGGTTCAGGTAAGAGTACGCTTCTCAACATTATCGGAGCGCTGGACCGGCCCAGCGCCGGAGAAGTACTGCTGGATGGGAGAGACCTCGGTCAACTTAGCGAAGTGGAATTGGCGGCGATTCGTAACCTGGAAATAGGTTTTGTTTTTCAGTTGCACCACTTACTGCCCCAATGCACCGTATTGGAAAATGTTCTGGTCCCAACGCTGGCCACTCCCAGGACGAACAATAAGAACGCTGTTGAAAGGGCGCACCAGTTGTTGGAACGAATTGGACTGAGCCGGCGACTGGGATATCGGCCGGGACAGTTGTCCGTGGGCCAGTGCCAACGTGTGGCAGTGGCACGGGCCTTGATAAACCGTCCCAAACTGTTGTTGGCTGATGAGCCGACCGGCTCGCTGGATCGGACCGCTTCGGAAACGCTGATGGCACTGCTGGTCGAGCTTAACCGGGACGAAAACGTGACACTGATCGTGGCAACTCACTCGATGGAATTGGCCGATCGCATGGACCGGGTATGGACCCTGACCGGCGGCAAGCTGTTATCAGGTAAAAGGCAATGACAATCTGGACGCTTTTCAGGAGAAGTTTACGTTTCTACCGACACACTAATGTGAGTGTGCTGTTGGCCGTAGCGGTAAGCACCTCAGTTTTGGTCGGGGCGTTGGTAGTGGGCGACTCGGTGCGCTACAGCCTGCGAAACACAGCCCTTTCACGCCTGGGACAAACCAAACTGGCAATGTTGGGACAAAATCGCTTTTTCCGCGCATCTCTTACGGACGAGTTGGCCAGGGAGCTTAATACCAACTCCGCGGACGTACTGGCGTTACGGGGATTGGTTTCTAACAGCGATGGTTCCAGACAGGCCGGCCGCGTCGAAGTCCTGGGCGTGGATGAGCGGTTCTGGAAGATGGGGCCAGGTGGTAATGTTTTCGATATTGGAGAGAACGAAATTATTTTAAGCGAGCCGTTAGCTCAGCAGCTTGGCGCCAGCCGGGGGGATGAGGTAGTGCTGCGGGTAACCAAACCCAGCCTGTTGCCTCGCGATGCGGTGCTGTCAACAGCAACTGATAATTCAGCAGCTATGCGATTGAAAGTCAGCGTCATTGTTTGCGATGCCGATTTCGGTCGCTTCAGCCTTGCCGCCAATCAGACAGCACCGCTCAACGCTTATGTGGATATTGCCGTTTTTGGAGAAGAAGTTGACCTGGCGGGCCGAGCCAATATGCTTTTGCTCGGTGACAATGCCGGCAATAAGCTCTCCATAGAAAACGCAAATGCCGCTGTCAAATGTCACTGGCGACTGGCTGACGGGAACATACAGTTACGCGAACTAAGCGAGCAAAACGTAATCGAGCTGCGCTGTGATCGAATATTTCTCGATAAGCCTCTTGTCGAAGCTGCGACCGCCGGCAATCTCCAACCTGTCGGAATACTGAGCTATTTCGTTAACGAGATTCGCCTCGGCGACCGGACCACGCCATACTCAATAATCACAGCCATGGGAAACTCGCAGTATATCGCCGGCGTTATTCCACCGGATATGAGCGACGATGAAATAATTATCAACGAATGGCTCAAAGAGGATCTGCAGGCCAAAGTCGGTGACGTTATCGAACTGACTTATTTTGTGGATGGCCCTATGCGCAAGCTCAAAGAGCAGACAAACAGGTTTCGTGTTCGCGCCGTAGTGGCAATGGAAGGCATAGCAGCCGATCGGGAATTGATGCCGGATTTTGCGGGTCTGTCAGACGTAGAAAACTGCCGCGATTGGCAGCCAGGTATTTCTATCGATCTGAAAAAAATCCGTGATAAGGACCAGGACTATTGGAAGACCTTCCGAGGAACTCCCAAGGCGTTTGTCACTCTTGCCGCCGGACAGCAAATGTGGTCCAACCGGTTTGGTAATTTGACAGCCCTGCGTTATCCGCTGACGAATAATAGCCGGGATAAAATCGAAAGCGCCATATTACAAAAACTGGATCCGCAACAGTCAGGATTCTACTTTCAACCGGTGCGCAGTCGAGCTTACCAGGCAAGCAGTGAAGCCATGGATTTCGAATGGCTTTTTCTGGGATTCAGTTTTTTTCTGATCGTGGCAGCATTGCTTCTGACGGGGCTGCTGTTTGTCCTGGGTATCGAACAGCGCAGCGAAGAGATGGGAACTTTATTGGCAGTTGGGTTTTCCGCCAGACGAGTGCGGATGCTACTGCTGATGGAAGGAGCCGCGCTCGCCCTGCTGGGAGCGATCGCCGGCGCCGGCGCCGGCTTGTTGTACACGCGTGCGATGCTCGGCGGCCTGACGACGGTCTGGCGTGACGCGATCGGAAGCTCGATCATCTATTTTCATGCGCAACCAACAACACTTGTAATCGGCTGCGTCGCTGGAATACTGGCCGCGCTGTCAGCGATGCAGTTGACATTGCGCCATCAGGGGCGCTACAGGCCGCGTCGGTTGCTTTCGGACGACACGAGCTTTTTGTCAGACCAGTCTGTAACAAACCTCGGCAAACGTAAAACCGGCCTGTGGATTGCAGTTATCGCGGGTATCGCAGCGGTGACACTGCTGGGGACGACCGGCCCTGGTGCGGGAGCGTTTTTCGGGGCAGGCGGACTACTGCTGTTGGCAATGCTGGGTATGGTCGCGACTCTGTTAAATCGGTTGGCAGTCATCGCCGGTAAGAAACTATTGACCTTACCGTCTCTGGCTTTGCGGAACTGTACGCGGCGGCGGTCTCGCAGTTTGGCGATAGTGGCATTGCTGGCTTGTGGAGTTTTTATTGTTGTCGCTGTGGGTGCTAATCGCCGCGACCTGCTGAAAGATGGTGAAAAACGCTCATCAGGCACCGGCGGGTTCGCCCTGATGGGCGAGGCGACACTTGCGGTTTATTACGACCTCAACAGCAGTCAGGGACAAAAAGCTTTCGGTTTGGAAGCAGCCGATTTGAAAGACGTAAAAGTGGTTCATTTGCGACTCCGTGATGGAGATGACGCCAGTTGCCTAAACCTCAACCGCCCGCAAACACCACAATTGTTGGCCGTCCAGCCCGAACAACTACACCAGCGTAAGGCGTTTACCTTTCTCGAAACGATCGACAACTCATTGACGCAGACGCCCTGGTTGCTGTTGGAGCAAAACTACGGCGACAATGTAGTCCCTGCGATTGCCGATGCGGCAACCATTAAATGGGCTTTGGGTAAATCGGTTGGGGATGACCTCACTTTTACGGACGAGCATGGGATCAGCTTCAGGATTCGCCTGGTCGGGGCAATAAAAAACTCGATTCTGCAGGGAAGTCTTCTGATCGATGAGAACACATTTATCAGGCGGTTTCCTTCCGAGGAAGGGTACCGAATGTTCCTTATAGACGCCCCTGCCGATGCCACCGGCAGGGTTTCCCAGACACTTTCGCGGGCGTTGCGTAACGTAGCCCTGTCACTAAGCCCCACAGGGAAAAAACTTGCCGCTTTTTATGCGGTAGAAAGCACCTACCTGTCAATATTCCAGGTACTGGGTGGTTTGGGACTGCTGCTCGGCAGTGTGGCGATCGGGTTGGTGGTATTGCGTAACGTTTTGGAACGCCGCGGCGAGTTTGCGATGTTACGGGCAGTCGGATTTGATCGGCCGACACTGAGGCGTCTGATTCTATACGAGCACTGCACACCCCTGTTGCTCGGACTGATATGCGGCATCGGGGCGGCATTGGTAGCGATACTACCGGCCCTGCGCCAGGCGGGCGAACAGATACCATGGCTTTCACTGGCGTTTACACTTGTAGCCATAGCATTCAGTGGTATAATGTGGACATGGCTGGCAGCGGTCTTGGCCCTGCGCGGCGATCCGATGCAAGGGTTAAGAAACGAATAATCGAGACATGAAAAAATTCGCCATTGCAAAATTGATCCCATCTGTTGCGGGCATAGCAGGGATCTTATGCCTGTTTCTATGGTATGCTGATTCACCGGCTGACCTGCAGGAACGCGTTTCGGGAACTGACGGACGAGTTGGACAGGCGATTGAGGAGGAATACTCCAACGTGTTCGAGGGAACGCTGCGGCAGTTCGATGGCACACCGGCTGAGATGGACGGTTTGTGGCCGCGTTTTCGCGGTGAAAATTCCGATGCTGTTTTCACAGATGAGACGGTACGCCTGGCCACGCAATGGCCGCAAGACGGACCGGGACTTTTATGGGATATCGAAGTGGGCGAAGGTTACGCCGGCGCAGCAGTCTTAAACGGCAGGGTGTATGTTCTCGATTATTACCGGGATCGCCAAGCGGATGTATTGCGGTGTTTGTCGCTGGCGGACGGCATGGACATCTGGCAGTATTCCTATCCGGTTAAAGTCAAGCGTAACCACGGAATGTCACGTACTGTCCCGGCGGTGACCGACAAGTACGTTGTGTCGTTAGGACCCAAATGCCATGTGATCTGTCTCGACTCACAGACGGGTCAGTTTTATTGGGCTATGGACCTGGTAAAGCAATTCGGCAGCGAAGTGCCAATGTGGTACGCCGGACAGTGCCCCATAATCGACCGCCAAACAGCGATAATCGCACCGGCCGGCTCGGCACTGATGATAGCTGTCGATTGCGCTACCGGTGAAATTATCTGGCAAACACCCAACCCTGACAAATGGAAGATGACCCATTCGTCCATAATGCCAATGGAATACAACGGACAGCGAATGTTTGTTTACTGCGGCAGTGGCGGCGTGGTGGGCGTTTCGGCGGAAAACGGAAAAGTTTTGTGGCAAACCACCGAATGGAAGCTGCGTATCAACACGCCATCGCCACTGATTATAGGAGACGGACGGATATTCCTCTCAGCCGGCTATAACAAAGGCAGTATGATGGTGCAATTAATCGAAGATGCCCAGGGGAATGGCTTCCAGGTGGAAACGCTGTTCCACCTCGAACCGGAAATTTTTGGAGCTGCTCAGCATACTCCGATTTTATTTGAAGGTTACATTTATGGAGTTCGTCCTGACGAACAAATGGTCTGCCTGGACCTCAGCGGAAACGTGATATGGACCAGTGGCAGCGATCACAAATTTGGTATCGGTCCATTTACGATTGCCGACGGCATGATCTATGCTATGGACGATCATGGACTGCTGCGACTTATCGAGGCGAAACCCGATGGTTATCAACAATTAGCCGAGGCCCAGGTTCTGGATGGACCCGATTCGTGGGGGCCGATGGCCTGCGCCGCCAACAAGTTGATCCTGCGGGACATGAACCGAATGAAATGTCTGCTGGTAGGAGCGAACTGAAAACCCAAAACCGAAAGTGACCGCCGTAATACCTTGATGGATATGAAGTTACATTACGCAATGGTCGTTTGCTTGGACATCGGCAAATTGGGAGCTATTATCACTCGTGGGAGCCTAATTGGAGAGAAACATGTTTAAGCGATCAGGAACAAGCAATACGGATATTCTAATTGCCGTTATCATCGTCCTTGCCCTTGTGGTTGGTTTGGTCGCGTTTTTGGGGATCGACACCACCGGCCGGAAAGGCAGCGGTCTTGGCGAAGAGTTTGCCTACGACCTGAGCGAACAGCGGCAAATCGATCCTGAGCTGATCCTGTACAACCAGTCAGGCGAGTTCGCCGTCACTTTGAAGCAGCCCCGCGGTATCGCGGTGGACAGCAGCGACAAAATTTATGTGAGCGGTGATAACGCCATTTCGATTTTTGATCAGCAAGGCAACAAATTGTCAGAAATAAAACTCAGTGGCGCCGGACGGTCTTTAGCTATTGACGATGAGGGAACTGTTTATGTAATCCTGAAAGATCACGTGGAGGTTTACGACAAAAACGGCCTACCAAAGGAAAGCTGGGAAACTCTCACCGCCGACGCCGTTTTGACCTCTATTGCCGTCCAGCGAAATGACATCTTCGTAGCCGACGCGGGTAACCGCATTGTGTATCGCTATGATACCACCGGCAAAATTAAAAATAGCATCGGCAGAAAAGACCAGGCCCGAAACATACCGGGTTTCATAGTGTCCAGCCCTTATTTTGATCTGGCCGTTGCTTCCGACGGATTGCTGCGCGTTGTAAACCCTGGAAGACATCGTATCGAGGCTTACACATTTGATGGCCACCTGGAATTTTTCTGGGGCAAGTTTTCGCCAAACATTGAAGGATTCTGCGGCTGTTGCAATCCGGTCAATTTCGCCATGCTCAAAAACGACGGCTTTGTCACCTGCGAGAAAGGACTGACGCGAATAAAAATATACGACGCGGACGGACTTTTTGTCGGCGTGGTAGCCGGACCCGATCAGTTTGTTGAACATGACCGCCTTTGCGGCGAGAAAAGTGCTGATTGTACCACCGGCGGACTCGATGTGGCCGTTGACGGCACCGGACGAATATTGATACTCGATCCAAACCTTGGCATGGTACGAATATTTGTCCGCAAATAAGCCCATTAAAAATGAAAGTGCACCGAACTATTCGTTAGAATCGGTCAGTTTAAGTTACTCATCTTTTGCGCGTAACACTGCCTCGGCCATATAAAAATCCAGCAGGTTGTCAATGTCAACCGTTTCGTGAGCATCTTGTACAAGTCCACGCCTGTCCCGTCCCCAGAAGGCGTGTGGATCACTGTTGCCCTCCGCTCGCATGAGCGTCTCATATTTTACCACGCCCACCGCACCATCGATCGTATATAACTTTGGCAGATCCTGCCGGCGATGCATCTTATTATCAATGTATTTTATCAGTTGGTCGCCTTCGAGTTTACTCATCCAATATGGATGATATTTACCCACCGGTGCCACAGTTTGCACCGAATCCGCCTCCGTTTTTATCAAATACTCAATTGCCTTATCGATAATTCCCTCCGCCCGGACCGGCACATTGCCATAAAGCAAAACCACCACATCCGCTTTATAACCATCATGTTTTTCCATCTGGGCGCAGCAATGCCGCAGCGCATCATCGATCCTCGCCGTATCATCGGCCAAGTCTTCGGGACGATCTATAATCGTCACTCCATAACCTTGGGCGATTTTTTTTGCCCGGTCGTCATCTGTTGTTATTACCACCCGGTCGATTTGTTTTGACGCCAGCGCCGCCTCAATCGTGTAGCATATCACCGGCTTACCCAGGAGCTTACGCACACATTTGCCCGGCAGGGCCTTACTGCCTTTCCGTGCCGGTATAATTCCCAAAACGTTCACTTGGTTTTACCTCTCTGTAAAGTGTGCATCGCACACCGGGACGTATCCCTCACGTCTTACCTATGCCATTCCTTACATCTGCCGCATAGTTCATTCACATCGAACCTGCCGTCATGATGTGCCCTGCGTAGTTGTTCCATCTTTTCCGATCGCCATAATTGGCTCACACTTTTGTCGTTCACGTTGCCGATCGCGCATCGGCCCATAAAATCCTGCGAACAGACCGTCGCGTTTCCATCGGCCAGGATTGTCATGCAGCCGGAGAGCCTCCGGCACGGGCGGCGACGCGGCGGGGACATGTCCATCACCGCCTTGTCTTCGATCTGGCCGGCAAAATCATTGTACCCGGTGATCACCGCGCAGCCGCACCGCGAAATCCAGCGATCATAAAACGCCTCCATCTCCACCATCGTTGCTCTGGTCTTCACCAGATGCGGCACAATCTGCGGCCCACGGCCGTCACTCGTATCGATAAAACTCTCCATCTCTCCCACAATACCCTCCAGACGATCCTCACCTTTAATTTGCTGATACAACACAGCGCCCTCGGCATCCAGATATACGCTGATCGTATCCACTTGTGAAGCCAGCAGCCGCTCGGCTAATTCGTCTTTGAGCAGTCGCCCATCGGTTTCAATGTTAATTCCCATAATCCCGGCCGCCTTGGCTGCCTCGACCATTTTCATTAAATCCACATGCGCCAGCGGCTCACCGGTCCCACCGATAGTAAGACAAATATCATCATATTCCTGCAAATCCGCGACAATCTTCTCGAATTGCGACAGTGGCATTTCTGCTCTACTACTGCCGGCTCTGTGTTCTCGATGGGGATAACCGTCTATCCTCAGACTCGTGGCGGTATTGATTTCAATCTCCACCTCGCGCGGCAGTATATCCGCGTCTTTCTGTTGCCGGTCCATTGCCGTAACAATCCGCACAGCGTCCCATCCATCCAGGCTGCCGCCGGCTTGTTCTATCAGTTTTTCAATTGCCATGATGCTGCGCTGCGTATCGGCTGTGTATCTGAATTCCGTCATATAAAGCTTTGGCTCGACCTTATAGTTGCATTCCTGTACCAGCAAATCGGCATGTGGCGACTGGGGATCATACACCAGCAGATTCCCGATATGCTGTCCCGATTGTGCCAGATCGCCCAGCAGCCCCACCTGAAGCGCCCAGCCGCAAAGCCCCACACCAGCCTGCGAAAAGGTGAATTGCATCCCGGTCTTATGGGCCGAATGATTTTCCAGCAATCCGTCGAGCAGTTCCGGATCGATCAGCACCGCCTCAGCCGCCACCGGCGCCGCCGTGGCGATTCCACGCTGCCGGAGGTATTGAGCCATCTCATTTGTAAACGCCTGTTCGTCAAACTGCGTTGCCTCGTGTATCCCCCCCCGCCAGCTTCTTAAAGCCCACTTGCGATGCCTTATCCGATCACTCACCGGCACAGTTTCTCCCAGAGGTCCAACAACTGCCCGTGTCCCTTCGACCAGCTTGCCGATTTGCCCCTGCTGCGAGTGTGGACAAAACACAATTATTTCATCCACGCGTCGAACCTGTTCCAGCCGTTCTACCGTCCAGGCCAGAACACACCGCTCCGCCAACCGCTGCGATATCCGCGATGGCGTCCCCAAAGTGCTCCGATCCAGGTCCGCATACACAATAGCGGCTGTTTTATTTCTGTCACCAACTGCCATCTTTTACTCTTTCGATGTTTTCCATTTCTTTATCGAAACGCGCTACGCACTCCTGCAACATATCCAGCAGTCTCACGCAACCGTTTTTTACTTCCGTAACGTATTGCACATCTCGTTTGAGTTGTCTTCGTTGCAGATCTTTTCCATGACTGCCGTCCAGTTCCAGGGCACGATCCCGGCGAAACCGAAACATTTCCGCCCCCTGCGTTACATACATTACCAACTGATATATCTCCTCACGATATTTCACTTTGGTTCGCAACTCATCCAGGCGAACCATCTTCTGATTCAGCCTCGGCTGATCGTCCACCAGCGAGGCCATCTCATCGAGTTGTTCGATTGTCTCGGCGGCGATATCTCTCAGTTCTTCTACCTCTTTGATCCGCTTCTGCACTGCCAGACAGGCTTCTTTCAACCTGCTCGTATCGAAACGATTTATTTTTTCACGATAGTCAAACTTTTTACGATCGACCGGTTTCAGGCAATACCGTTGCACCACATCTTTTAAGCTCATTACCTCGCAGTTCTGCTTTCGCGCTCCGCCTTGGGTCGCATCGATTATCCGTACCGGACACTTGGCGAAATCTCTTTCGAACTGCTGCAGATAAGTGAACATCTGTTCGTCGGTATAGATTTTCTGTCCATGAATATCTTCCACCTTCCGCAGTATATGCCGATTCCGGGCGATCCGTTCCCATTCTTTCATCTCAATAGTGCAGAATCGGTTCAACTCCCCACTCCAGACCTCGTGCAGAGCGTTACCCGGGCTATAATACACGTTATCCGTAAACGCAAGGTCCTGCCCGATGAAGATAATAGGCTGAGCACCGATGTGTTCGGCCAGATAAAACGCCAGATGCGCTACCGTCGCTCCAGCCGGCAACTGTTCATGTTTGTCTTCCATACCTTTGAGGACCCCGCGGGCAAACTTACTATCCAGCAGCGAGACCGGCCCACGTCTGCGATAGTAATCGATCACATGCCAGGTCGCCTTCGCCTCGGCCACCAAATGCACGTCACTGAGGTCATCGAGCCCTTCGAAAAACCGCCGACTCACCTCGTGATAGTCCAGGCTTGTCACAAAATCCGGCACAATACCCTGCGCCAGTAACGGCTTTAGCGTAGTTTGCACCGCGATCACCACCACCTTATCACGGATCGTCTTGAGCAACTCCACATTTCGTCCCAGTGAAGGGCCGGCCGAGACTATCACCGCCGGGGTATCTTTGAAACGATTTCTGAGAACATCGACCGAACTCGTACCCACATAGCTCGGCAGGTTATACAGAATATTTCTGCAGGTGGTTACGCTGTTGGCCATCAGGCTGATCAGATGGCTGCGCATAAATGTCGCGTATTCGCTGACCGTCCTGCGCACTTCGCTGTGGAATTCGCCATCCACCTGCCCCTGTAAACTCTGAGTAAAAACCACACCCAGCATCATAGCGGTGGACCGCGTTTGCAGTTTACTGAAAATCTCCTCCCGTTCGCTGCTCGTGATCAATATCACACGTCCGCTACCAAGCATCTGTGAGTAATCCAGGTGTTCCAGTGCTGTGCGAATCAATGGTATGTTGCGTTCGCTCACAACGATGAACGCATCACCGATCAACCTCTCAAACAGCGACTTAACGTGATACCCCAGCCCAAACCCATCCACCATATAGCACATCGGTATCCGGGAGCTTTCCTGATCCTGCGGTGTCTCGGCCGATTCTACCACGCCCTCGGCCCATTGATCTGCCTGGCGTTTCGGATCATATTGGCTGTGCAGATACACCTCACTGCCTTTGGCACCCATCAGCCGACAGGTCAATTGGCCGCTACGGGTCGGCTCACACTTAATGATATCCTGTTCGTCAACCAGTTCCACCTGCTGCGCCAGCGCCGGCCACTGCCCCCACAGCGATTTCATGTTCGCTGTATATGCCGTCTGCGGTTCTATGATTTCCGGCAATTTGACCATCTTTCCCGATACAATCCTTATCTCAACAGCACTCGATACCAAAACATACCTGATATAGATATAGAAGCAACCTCGTGAGAATATACACCACCCCCGAACAAAAGTTCAACGTTTTTTACATTTCCGCCCGTTTCAGACAAAAAATTCCGGTTTTTTTCGCTGTTTTTGACCTATTGACAGACCCATCGCCGCCAAACACACATAACATCCTACAGATAAAAGAGTTATAGGCACTTCGGCCATGGCCGCCAAAGCTCAAAACCTTACACGGTATCAGGTTTCGGTAATTAATTCCGCTAGTCTGCGGCGGGAAAACTTAATATAATGAATAAGGATGTAATTTTTTTGTGGAATCCTCTTGGCACTAGAGATTTATGCAGGTTGACCTTTCAAACTTAAATAACTTACGGATTGTTACTTATCCGCATCCAATCCTGGCTCAGATGGCTAAGCCTGTGGAGCGGATTACACCTGAAATTACCGCTCTGGCGGAACGTATGACTGATCTGATGATCGAATCCTCGGGGGTCGGTTTGGCCGCTCCGCAAGTGGGCGTTTCATTACGGCTGATCGTCGTCAGTCCCACCGGCAAACGCGATGACGCTGAGGTTCTTGTCAATCCACAACTCAGTGATTGTCAGGGTGATTTCAGGATGGAAGAAGGCTGCCTGTCGATCCCCGACGTACGAGCTACCGTGCGACGTTACGCCGTTTGCAGCGTCAGCGCCATGAATTTGGACGGCAACCGGTTTATTACCGACGCTGTCGAATTTGCCGCCACTATTTACCAGCACGAAACCGATCATCTTAACGGCATCCTGTTTATCGATCGGCTCAACACCGTTTCTCGCCTGGCTTGTCGCCGATCACTGAGACAATTGGAACAACAGTACGAGCCTTAACAGAATTCTTCAAATAGTTATCCATACTGAATGTGAATGAAAATGCCGGGTATGCACAAACAACCACTAATTATCGTTGCCATTCTAGCGTGTCTTTTAACGGGTTGCGCAACCGTTCCCATTGCCCTTGACAGCGAACCGGTGATTGTTGAAGCCGACCTGGATCATCTCTGGCAACAGTGCCAATCGGAATTGAAAAACAGGGGATTTAGCCTGGACCAGGTCAATCTGCGATCAGGAATCATTGAAACATTTCCGCTGGTGAGCCGCCAATGGTTTGAATTCTGGCGCCGGGACACCGTGACCGCCGTGGCGACCGCCGAGGCCAGTTTGCACACCATCCGCCGCAGCGTACGTATGGAGCTCTCCTCGCTGGAAAACAGTAAGTACCAACTACAGTGTCGCGTTGACGTAGAGAGGCTTTCTATTGCCCCCTCGGTCGTCAGCGGTTCGGTGCAGGCACAGGATGTCTTTTCCGGTACCGCCGGCCAAATCCCCATAGACTCCGCTTCCATAGGCAAGAGCGACCAAAACAACGTATGGATCCCGCTGGCACGCGACGGCGACCTGGAAAAAGACATCCTCACCTCAATAACCCGGGTACTGTAGTCTCAGACCCATCTTTTACAGTTGCGTCTTTTTGGGAGGCGGAAAATGGCGTTTTTAGGCTAAAAATAATGATTTTGTGTTTTTTACCTCAAAGCGGATGTAAAGACGCCGGTTCCGATTGTTGACCGCCTCAAAAGCAAATTTTGTATCGACCGTATTTGCATTGTTGCTGACCGCAACGCTATTACGGTAGAAAAGAGTTGCAAAATCAAGGTGTAGAAGATGGGTTTCAGTCTCGTTTTCGAGACACCATACAGACCTCCCGAGGTAAGATCGAGAACCTTCGCCGTACACCTGCCGAATTTACAGTTTAGAACTTTGATGGATATGGACTTCGTTGTCATTTGCCAACTCGTCCAGCCTGAACTGCCTCATATCCGGTTTCTGTCCGTCAGGTTACGGTTTTGCTCCACGCTTCTTTAGAACCCCGCCTCATGGCAGCGCACTTGCGATTCGCAACACTTCACTTCCATCAGGTTGTGTAGAGGACTTGCACCTCCAAGTTGTCGAACATGCTCGGCACACAAAAGAAAGCGGGGCGGCCGATGTGGTCGCCCCGCTTGGTTTGGGAACATCTCTAATCAGGTCAATGGTCGCCTGATATTTTTAAACAACTCACCTCATTCAACGG
>CAZICK010000038.1:0-34319 GCA_964537505.1 uncultured Pirellulales bacterium | reverse complement strand
ACAATAAGTTGTGATATTTTTAAGTGGCGAACTACTTTTGACGCAGGCGTCAACTTTATCATTATATTCTGTGATGATCTGGGGTATGGCGATATCGGTTGTTTCGGGTCGGAAAAGAACCGTACACCTAATATCGATCGGATGGCTCAGGAAGGTATGCGTTTTACGAGCTTTTATGTTACCAGCGGAGTGTGTTCTCCGTCACGATCGAGCCTGATGACCGGGTGCTATCCGATTCGGGTGGGTTTGGATGAAAATGATAAAGGGTTTTATGTTCTCTTTCCGGTCGATAAAAAAGGTCTCAATCCGAAAGAAATTACGATTGCGGAAGTGCTCAAACAACAAGGTTATGTGACAGCGTGTATCGGTAAATGGCATCTGGGCGATCAGCCGGAGTTTCTTCCGAATCGTCAGGGGTTCGATTATTACTTCGGTATTCCCTATAGTAACGATATGGGGCAAGGGGGTAATCCGCCGCTGCCGTTGATGCGTAACGAAAAAGTGATCGAGGCGCCGGTCGATCAGGATATGATAACGCATCGTTATACGGAAGAGGCGATCCGATTTATTACAGATAATAAAGATAAGCCATTTTTCGTTTATCTGCCGCATACTATGCCGCATTTACCGTGGCATACCAGCCCTGCATTCAAAGATAAATCACCACATGGGCAATACAGCGATGTGGTGGAGGAACTCGATTGGTCAACAGAGCAGATACTGACGGCACTGAAAAAACTGGGGCTTGACGATAAGACGCTGGTGGTGTTTACCTCCGACAACGGAGGGATCGGGCGGGCGGCAAGCAATGGGCCGCTTTCGGGTGGGAAGTCCACTACGATGGAAGGCGGTATGCGTGAGCCGTGTGTTATGCGTTGGCCGGGTAAAATACCGGCGGGGACGAGTTGTGATGAGATATCGACGACAATGGACCTGCTGCCAACGCTGGCGCGACTGGCCGGTGCAAAAGCACCGAGCGATCGGGTTATCGATGGTAAGGATATCTGGCCGTTGATGTCCGGTCGGCGCGGGGCTAAATCACCATATAAGATGTTTTGCTATTACTTTAAGAGTCAGTTGCACGCGGTGCGATCAGGTAAATGGAAACTGCATCTGCCGCTAAAGGCTAAACAGCATGGCTGGCAAGGTGTTCCATTCGAGTTTTCCGGCGCGTTGTACGATCTGGAAGCCGACATCGGTGAAAACCATAATGTGATTGAGCAATATCCGGATGTGGTAAGACGGCTTACGGCACTGGCGGAAAAGGCGCGGGTGAATATCGGTGATTGGCATCAGCCGGGTAAGGGTTGCCGTCCGGCTGGGATGGTTGACAATCCTAAGCCTTTAAGGCTGTCGGTGGAGTAGGGGCAGGTCGTGGGTGAGTTCAGTTTGAGGTTAGAACTGGATCGGTTCGAGTCCGAAACCGGGAAGTTTGGTGCCGCAGCCGGGACAGTCGCCGTTGAGTAAATTGTACCGGCCGATCTGATAGCCGAGACGTTCGATGAGCAATTGGCCGCATTGGTGGCAGTGGGTGTTTTCCATGCCGGAACCGGGCAGGTTGCCGACATAAACGTAGTGCAGGCCGGCGTCTTTGCCGAAATGGCAGGCGTGTTCGAGCGTTTGCTGTGGGGTGGGGGGGGTGTCTGTCTTTTCGAAACTGGGATGGAATCGGCTGATGTGCCAGGGGACATGAGGGCCAAGGTTGTCAGCAATGAAAGCGGCGATTTGCTTCAGTTCGTCGTCGGAGTCGTTGAGGCCGGGGACAACCAGGGTTGTTACCTCCAGCCAGATGTCAGTGTGATTGGCAATGTAACGGAGGGTTTCGAGAACTGGGGCAAGGCGGGCCTTGCAGACGTCACGATAAAAATCTTCACTAAATGACTTGAGGTCAACATTGATGCCGTCGAGAAAGTCTTTGGCGTAGTCGATCGCCTCAATGGTCATGTAACCGTTGCTGACAAATACGTTGGCCAGGCCCCTTTGTCTAGCTAATCTGCCGCAGTCGGCGGCCAGTTCCATAAAGATCGTCGGTTCGGTATAGGTGTAGGCTATGCTGGCACACCTGTGACTGATGGCGGCGTTGACGATCTGGTCCGGCAGGTGGGACTGGCCGAGCAATTCGTCGTGCATACGGGGATACTGGCTGATCTGCCAATTCTGACAGAACTCGCAACGGAAATTACAGCCGACAGTGGCAATGGAAAAACTACGCCGAGCGGGTTGGAAATGGAACAACGGTTTTTTCTCGATCGGGTCAACGGCAGTGGAACAGACGCGATGATAGTTGAGGGAATAAAGCTTACCGCCAGTGTTGCGACGGACCTTGCAAATGCCTAAGTTTCCTGGTTTGATCCGGCAGCGAAAGTTGCATAATCCGCATTGGACCATTTGATCTTCCAATGGCTCCCATAAAACCGCTTCGTGCGTTTGTTCGCTCATGATAACCTCTCTCAAAACAATGGTAGATTATAGTACAGCTTATGGGAACCTCTAAAAATTCATTTTTACTACGAACGGCTGCAATTTTCGTCAGCATCGTTATCGGCCAAAAATCGTCCTCAACGTAGTTACAACTACGCCTGCGGCGATTTTTGACCTCTGCCTCGCTGACGAAAATTTCGCTCGTTCTCGTGACAAAAGCAATTTTTAGAGGCTCCCTTATAATAATCCATAGGCCTGGGCCAGTATTTTTATGGGGTGGATGGTTTTTTTTGCGGTGGCCAGTTCCATCTGCATTTTGCATGTGGAGCACTCGGTCAGGCCGTAATCGGCGTCGCTTTGACGGAGTGGATCGAGCATTGGGGCGCCGGCTCGCATTGACAGGTCGAAATTTTTCTTTTGAAAGCCAAATGTTCCGGCGATACCACAACAGCTATTGGGCAGATGCTCTATCCGCAAGCCGTCGATGTGGGACAGCAGATAAGTTGTGCCGTAGTCGATTTCCAAGGCGTGGTAATGGCATGGTTTGTGATACGCTAATTTGAGGTTCAGTTTTTTGAAACCATCTTGGCGTAATCGTCCCTGACGGTGCAGGCCGGCGAGGTAGTCGGTAAGCTCGTAGGTGTTTTCACTGACCAGGCGGGTGTTTTTATCGTCGGTTATGTCGAGGTATTCCTGTTTGAGATATAAGGCGGCGGTCGGCTCAGAACATACGATCTTGTAACCGGCGGCTACGGCCAAGGCGAGGTTTCGTGCGTTGAATCGCACAGCTCGGCGGGCATAATCCAGGTCGCCGTAACTGATGGCTGGGGCGGAAACAGCTACTTGGCCGGGAATGACAACTTCGATATTGTTGTGCCTTAAGACGTCCATTACGGCACGGCCCAGTTCGTGATCGTTATACGTGGCGTAAAGGTCGAGGAAATAAGCGACCTTGTCCACGGGGCTGCGTATAGGTTCCTGTCGCTGCCAATAGCGGTGGAGTTTGTCGATATTGGATCGCCAGGCAAATTTCGGCATGGCCCGGCGGCGGTCAAGGTCGAGGGTCCATTCTATAGCACGTCTGCACCAGGCGGGCTGCGTGAACAGATTGGCTAATGGGCCCAGGGCAGCAGCGATGCGGCTGATGAGTTCGCTACGGGTGAGGATAAACTGGGCTTTGGTCAGGCCGTGCTTTTTTACATATTCGGCGCGTGCCTCTATCATGAGCTTGGGGATATTGACCAGCGACGGGCACTCAATGGCACACATTCTACAATTAACGCATAAATCGACGGTTCGCTTGAAATCGTCGCTTTGCATAATATTCTCGTCGAACAGGCCGCTGAGCCAGTGGCGCATCAGATTGGCGTGTGCTCGCGGGGCGGCGTCTTCGTCGCCGGTGGCGCGAAATATCGGACACATCGTCAGTAGCGGATCGAACGAACGACACAAACCGTTGCCGTTGCACTGTTCGGTCTCGCGGGCCAACTCGTCGCCGTGGAAAATGAGGTTTGTGGTTTTGTCGGCCCGGATGGGGGTGTGGGAAAAACGCAGATTTTTGATCATGATGTCGGGATCGTCGTTGATGATTTTGCCGGGGTTGAGAATGCCGTTCGGATCGAATGTCTGTTTGATGCGGCGGAATAATTGGTACATTTCAGAGCCGTACTGTTTTTCGACGAATGAGACCCTTACCAGTCCTTCGCCATGCTCGCCGCTTATCGTACCGCCGAGCGACCAGGCAAGTTTGAAGACCTCATCGGCCAACCGTCGCATTTTTTTTACATCGTCAGGTTTGTGAAGATCGAGATACGGGCGAGGGTGCAACTGGCCATGGCCGACGTGGCCATAATAAGCCATTGGAACGCCTAATCGCCGGGCAATGCGGTCGAGGCCATCGAGATACTCGGCCAACTGAGATGGGTCAACGGCAACATCCTCTATTACGGGGATCGGCTGAGTGGCAGTTTTGTTGCGGAACAGCAGGGGAGTGGCTGCTTTACGCGCCGTCCAGATACGGCTCTGTAAAGCAGGGTCGATAATTTCGTGGGTGTCGGCAGGCCGTGCCGACAGGGGCAGTTGCCGGAGCATTTTATGAGTTTGTCGCATTTGGCTAACCGCGGCATTTTCGTCGGTGCCGTCAAACTCGACCAGCAATGATGCCACCACGTCAGGGAGGACATCGTGATATTGTGGATAGGCATCGCGCGTCAAAGTTAATAATTGGCCGTCCATCAACTCGCAGGTGGAAGGGTTGTGCGGTAATATGAATGGTATCGCGCGGGCCATCGCGGCGAGCGAGTCAAAATTGACCTGCAACAAGACCTTGACCGGCGGCAGGTCCACCATCGCCAAGGTTGCCTGTGAAACTATGGCCAAGGTTCCTTCCGAACCGGCAATCAACTGAAGTAAATCAACACTATCATCTTTCAGTGCGTGATAGATATTGTAGCCACTGCCGTTACGGTCACAGCGGGGTTTGACGCGGGCGATTAAATCCTGACTTTTGCTTAGTAAATCATGGACGGCGCGAGCCCATTGGGTCGGCTGGTCGGTTGAGTGCGCATCAATTGAGTCGGCTGATAATTCCATGGTCTGGGCCTGAGCGGAAATAATACGTAAACGCTTTAGATGATCGCCGGTATAACCATATTTCAGAGAACGAGCGCCGGTAGCGTTGTTGCCTATCATGCCGCCTATCGTGGCGCGGTTGCCGCTGGCGGGGTCGGGACCGATCTGCCTGCCGATCGGGGCCAAGCGGCGGTTCAACTGCTCAAGCACCAGGCCAGGCTGGACAGTTACCTCATTGGCGTGGCGGTCTATTTCGATCACGTGGTTCATAAAACGGCTGAGGTCCATAACGATGCCGTCGCCCAGGCATTCGCCAGCCAGGCCGGTGCCGGCGCCTCTGGGTATGACCGGGATACCGCGGCTGGCGGCGTAAGAAACCACCTGAACGATATCTTCGTGGCAAGCAGGCAGTACGACGCAAAGCGGTGGAATCTGGTAAATGCCGGCATCGGTACTGTACATGGCCCGTGCCAGCCGATCGGCACGAACGGCTCCCTTAATAAGCGGAGTCAGATCAGCGGCAATCTGGTCGGCATTGGAAATATCAGGATTGCTCATAAGCATAATTATATAAAAAAAAACTTAATCGGCAAGTAATTTACAACCAATAACATACACATAAATAACTGGTTTTTATAACATTACAGCGAATAGGCACAATTTTCTTGCGAACTAAATGTGCAACGATATAATGAGAAATGTTGTTTTCGCCGTGGGCGACTCCGAGCTGGCAAGCTGACCGATTGTTAGGGATTATAAAAAAATCGCCCCAAACAGACACTTGGCAAGCCTATGGATAAGCGTCAATATGCTGTACTCATTTCCATTTTGGCGGTAGCGTGCGCCATTACCCTTCGCTTGATCATTCTATCTGATAAAGTTGATTTTATAGGCGACGAAGTCATTTCTCTGTTGTCCATAACAGGCAAACAGGAAGATTGTGTCAAGGTGCTTCAGGAAAAAACACCCCCCTATGCTGTCTGGGCGCCAGCGGAGGAATGGAAGGATTTTTGGCGTTTCGATGATATTTTTTGTTTCAATAAAATTCGCCGCGGTCTTGCCCACAAAGATATTCATCCGCCGTTATATTTCTGGGTGCTGCATTTGTGGTCGGCTGCCTTAGGGCTAAACATGTGGTCCGGGGTCGTACTTAATCTGCTTATAGACTTAATCATCATGTTCCTGCTCTACAGGTTTTTGTCCTATATTTTTGCCGACGCTCTGTGGGCGTCTATTGGTATTTTTATTTGGGGCGTTAGTCCATCCGTAATAGAAGCATCGTTCCTAATTCGCCAATATAGTCTGCTGGGATTATGGGCCATTTGTCTGGTTTGGCAGAGCTTAAAAATCACCGATGCAGAGCGATGCTCCACGTTTAAGGATTTCTTATTACTGGCACTATGGGCCGGCGCTGGTCTTTTGACGCACTTTCAATTCATTCTCGTTATTGCTTTTTGCGCGTTATGGTTTATTCTTACGCTGGTTAAGCATAATCGCAAGCAGATGGTTTTTGCTCTACTATCGCTCTGTGCAGGCGGTATTATACTGCTGGTATTTAATCCCGACATGTTCGATTCCATGCAAAGGCAACAACTGGGTCGTCAAGCCTTTAGTTTTTCCGACTTACCCTACCGGTTCGCCTGTGTAATCCTTGCTTTTTTGCCGGGGCGAACCCAAGAAATATTTGTCAAGTATCCTGTTACCTGTCATATTGCCGAGATCACTTTTTTGCTGTTGTTGATTTTGCTTATTTCCCTGACGGGAATATGTTTTAAGAAACGAAACATATTTATCAACGTGGTTCAAGAAACAGACATAAAAATCAAATATGTGTGTCTGGCATTTGTTTTTATTTCCGGCAGTATAATTTTAATGTATTTGTCTTTTCTAAGCGCCGAACATGCTATGGGTGGCAGATATTTGTTTATAGCCTGGCCTTTTGCCGCCGCGGTTTTAACTTTATTTTTACGCGCTTTGAGAAAATGCCAGAAGCTTATAACCTTCTTAGCATGTTTTATGTTCTTGTTTTCGTCCTTTTCATTTATCTTACTTAAGGGGTATTTTTCGCAGCAGCGTCAGGCAGCGGACCCTGTGGCCGTCTTGCAAAACATAGATCGAATCATATTGGACAATTCTAATGTAGCCGTTCTGGGTAAGTTGCTTTGGCATATTCGGCCAGATGTCGAAGTCTTTGTTGCCAGCCAAAAGGACCTTCTGGAAAACAGCAGCAGATGGACAAATGAGCTTGACGAAAAAACCCTTTACGTATCGAACATTTCATACAAAGCAACCAAACAAGGACAGAAACGTATTCTTGAAATAATCCGGCAAACCCACAGTACTATACCTGTAAAAGGCGGCATCTGGGGTTCGGCCGAAGTTTTTACTTTACGAAAAATATACTAGTTCTAAAGCAAAATACAATGTAGATGCCAGCCTCAAAAGTATTTTGAGGCATTGGTTTTGGCACTAGAACGGCAATTTTAGGTGTGAATATCGACTTTTGACGCCAACATCAATATTAAGGATTTTACCATTATGAACATTTATAGGCCGGTCTTCAGGGGCAAAACACCTCAATTTCCGCTGATTTTGGCGGTAAAAATCGCAAAAAAAAAACCACCTAACGCTTGCAATTCAAAGTAGATTTTGATATTATGGTGAGCGGAGTAAGCTATTGAATATAATAATAACGAGCAAATTAGTTTATAACCTGCCAAAGGAGGTATATCGCTGGTTTCCCGATAGAAGTTCTTGCCGGGAGGGTGTTTGTCTCGGCTGGTTTGCCATAACGTATTGTAATAAAAGTAGTTAGGCGGTAAGCCATTATTCGATCACCAAATATTTTTTAGGAGAAGATGTTATGGAAAAGTGCAGGATTATTGGTTTGGCGTTGGTATGTCTGGTTCTGACAATGTACCACGGGGTGTTAGGGCTGGAAATCGTAGGTTACCAGAAAATTAGCAGTACCGAAGGGGATTTTACCGGGATTTTGTATGATGGGGATGCTCTGGGTTTGCGTGGTATCGCTTATCTTGGCGATCTGGACGGTGACGGCACAGGCGATATCGCTGTCGGCGCGCCAAATGATGATGATGGCTGGACGGATAGTGGGGCGGTGTGGATAATGTTTTTGAATCCCGATGGGACGGTTAAAAGCCATCAAAAAATCAGTCGCAGGCAGGGGAATTTTACCGGAATCGTAAGAGCTTACAGTTACTTTGGACATTCCATTGCCTGTCTGGGCGATCTGGATGGGGACGGCGTCACTGATATAGCCGTCGGTATGGTAGCTGATCCTGATGGGTTGCATAACGCCGGTGCGGTCTGGATTTTGTTTCTCAATAGCGACGGTACGGTCAAGGCCCATCAGAAGATTAACGAGATCGAAGGTGGTTTTGCGGGAACGTTAAATAACGGCGATACATTTAGCTATTCTCTCGATTGCCTGGGTGACTTGGATGGGGATGGCGTCATTGATATTGCCGTCGGAGCTCGCTATGATGATGATGGTGGAGAAAACAGGGGTGCGGTTTGGATATTGTTTTTGAATAGCGACGGTACCGTCAAGGGGCAACAAAAGATCAGTAATACACACGGAGGTTTTACCGGTGTTTTGGACAACCGCGATGAGTTTGGTCTTTCCGTTGCCCGCCTTGGTGATCTGGATGGTGATGGCGTGTGTGATATCGCCGTCGGCGCGCCCGGCGATGATGATGGCTGGACGGATAAGGGGGCGGCGTGGATAATGTTTTTGAACATGGACGGCACAGTCAAGACCCACCAAAAAATCAGTGATACCCAAGGCAATTTCACTGGGGACTTGGATGACTATGATTTTTTGGGTGTTTCTGTAGTTTCGTTGGGAGATGTCGATAGCGACGGCGTGAACGATCTTGCTGTCGGTGCCGATGGAGATGATGATGGAGGACATAGTACAGGCGCTGTTTGGATTATGTTTTTGAATTCCGACGGTACGGTTAAGGATCATCAGAAGATTAGTGATACCGAAGGCGGTTTCACCGGAATTATAGACACTGATGATATGTTTGGCTGCGCATTGGCTTTGGTGGATGATTTGGATGGCAATGGCACGGTTGATCTTATTGTTGGCGCTCGTGGCGATGATGACGGAGGCTACGACCGGGGCGCGGTTTGGATTTTGTTCCTGAAGGGTACGACTGTGCTGGATATTGTAGTGGGGCACATTGAAGACGCCATGGCCCGAAAGGCTGAATCGCTGGAGCTTATCGATGAGGCGCTGGCCAGTGAGCAGGCGGCAAGGGAACTTCTCAATAACTTGAAAAACAGCGGCGATTCGAACGGGCTGGAGCCGGGTGATATTGTCCAGGCAAGCCAGAAGATTCATTCTGCGATGCAGCACGAGGTGTCTTCGAAAAAATCATTGCACAGAAGTATAAGCCAACTGGAGGTTTCCCTGGCGATATTAAACGGTCAGGGGCATGGGAATGGACAGCCAAATAAAAACGATGAAGATTATGCCGATGAGCTTATTAATGTGGATGTGAACGCCGATACCGTGATCGATTTTGAAGATTTTTACATATTGAGTCAACATTGGCTGGAATCTTATGGAACGAAATGACAGGACTTTTGTTAGTGCTATTTGGTTTAGGAGAATGAAGTGTTGGACTATTGGAAATATCTCGAAGAAAATGATGCGGAAATGTACGATATTCTCTGCAAGGAACATCAGCGTCAACAGGGTATGCTGGAGATGATCGCGTCTGAAAATCATACGTCGCCGGCGGTTATGGCGGCTACTGGAAGCTGTCTGACCAATAAATACGCTGAGGGATATCCTGGTAAGCGTTACTACGGCGGCTGCGAGCACGTGGATCAGTCAGAGTCACTGGCGATCGAGCGGTGCAAGCGGCTTTTCGGCTGCGAACACGCGAATGTTCAGCCTCATTCGGGTACGCAGGCCAATATGGGGGCGTATTTTGCGGTGCTGAAACCGGGTGATGTTGTTCTGGCGATGGACCTGGCTCACGGAGGGCATCTCAGTCATGGTTTTCGGGTCAACTTCAGCGGTAAGTTTTATAATTTTGTGAGCTATGGCGTCAAGGCCGATACCGAAACCATCGACTACGATCAAATGAACGCCCTAGCCAAAGAACACAAACCCAAACTGATCGTCTGTGGCGGTAGTGCCTATCCCCGGGCAATTGACTTCGAGCGTATCGCGGAAATAGCAAATACATGCGATGCCCTGGTATTGGCGGATATTGCCCATATTGCCGGGCTGGTCTGTACAGGACTGCATCCCGATCCTGTCGGGGTATGTCAGATCGTTACCAGCACCACGCATAAAACGCTACGTGGTCCGCGGTCCGGTTTTATTATGTGTAAACAGGATTATGCCAAGGCCATTGACTCAGCGGTGTTTCCCGGGATGCAGGGCGGTCCGCTGTGCCATGTAATCGCAGCCAAAGCGATTGCTTTCGGTGAGGCGTTGCAGCCGGAATTCAAGAGTTATATGGAACAGGTAGTGAACAACTGTCAAGTGCTGGCTGAGGCACTTTCGAGTAAGGGGTTTCGGCTTTGTTCGGGCGGTTCGGACAATCACCTGATTCTGGTCGATCTGCGTCCGTACGACGAAAAGCTCACCGGAGCGGCAGTGGAAACATGGCTGCACGATGCGGGAATTGTAGTCAACAAAAACCTGATTCCTTTCGATCCAAGAAAACCCATGGAAGCCAGCGGGATTCGCATTGGTACTCCGGCGCTGACAACCCGCGGTCTTAAAGAACCGCACATGAAGCAGATTGCTGAGTGGATTGACAAGGTGCTGGCCAGTGGCGGCGATGACCAAGTGGTCGCTGAGGTGCGTAAGGAAACAGCCGAGTTGTGCCGGGAATTTCCGGTTCCGGGCTAGGCAACTTATAGCTTCGAACAGATAGATACAGAAATAGACCCCCTCTGAGTCTCACTCGCTAAAATTGGCAATTCAGACTCACGGATCGGTCCGCGGGAAGGTCGATGATCCACTGGCCCGGTTCGTCGTGAGTGACTACCTTTTGATCTTTTGGGTCAGCGGCATTTACGAAACGCAAGTCAATGCCAAATCGCAGCTTCACCGACTGAGCCCGTTGGGAACGTAACGTTACATCGACCTGTCCCAGCGTTTTGTTCCAGTGCAACTGCTCGACCACTATACCTCCACGCGCCAGAACCCCTCGCAATGTGCCCCGTGTGAATTTATCCTGGGGCAGCGCAGGAAGCAGTTCCAAAAAGCCCGGCTGCGAATAAACCAGCATTTCCGTCAGAATCGCCGGCATGCTGAATGTCGAGTCGAGGTTGTAAATTCGCGGGCCGGGGTTGTGGCATGTGATAAAACTCGTATTTACGAAAGGAAGTTCGGCAAAGGTGCTCAACATGCGCCACATCAGGCGGGCGTTTTTGAGTCTGGCCGCTACAAAGCTGACGTGCATAAGCCCGTGCGCCGAATTATTGCCCAGCCCGGCTTCGAGCCGCTTCTCCATCGCCATGCGAGCGGCCTCGAAGAGTCCGGGTGTTCGATCGGGTGAAATCTCAAGCCCCGGATAAATACCGTACAGGTGAGAACTGTGCCTGTGATTGTACCTGTCGCCCAGTCCCGGATAGGCCCACTCGGCCAGGGCGCCGTCGGAGTTAATGACATAGTCCGGCAACTTTGCCAACAGCTTTTCCCAACGTGGTATGTTTTCCTTTTCGATGTCTAGCTCGCGACAAGCGGCGATCAGGTTGGTCAGCACCTGGCGGCAAATGGCAATCTCGCCGGTTGCGTTTGGCACCACGTCCGTGCTCTGTTGGGCCGGTGTC
The DNA here is from genome assembly GCA_964537505.1 of uncultured Pirellulales bacterium. Lineage (GTDB taxonomy): Bacteria > Planctomycetota > Phycisphaerae > Sedimentisphaerales > SM23-30 > DAINBT01. Next base: position 22,502 of record CAZICK010000038.1, on the reverse strand, counting down.
ATCACAGGCGTATTTTCAGGCGAAATCGATGGATAGAAAACGACGCGCCCGTTCAATTCCGGATACTTCTTCAGAAAATCATCATAGAAATCGGCCGCGTCCTTGAGCATCGGCACCACATGCTTGCTCAAAAACTCGCGATCCTGCGTGAAGAGATAGTGATCATAAAGATAACTCGCCAGCCATCCCACGCCTCCGGTCCACGGATACGTCGGCATCAGTACGGCGCCATGGCGCCATCCCTGGCACAGGTCCGCCACTGCGCCGCGGCATCCGTACAACATCTCGGCGTTTTTGTGCCAGTCATCAAGGTTACGTTCAAGAAAAGATGTGTATGTGTCCATGGCCTCGGGCAGATTTCCCTGGGATACTGCTGAGATGGCGAGATTCAGGTTGGCGTCGAACGTATAGCGGCCGTCCCATGGCGGATTCCACTGGTTGCCCCACAGACCCATTAAGGTTGGAGCCAGCTCGCCCGTGGCCCCACAGATCAATGCATAACGGCCCACCGCGTGCATCATCTCGAAAAACTCGGGCAGGGACTTGCCCTGTGAAGCCTGGGTGATAAGAGCCTCGCTTGAAGGTATGGTCTCCGGACGGCCGCCCAGATCGAGTGTCACGCGGTGGAACATCTCGCCATGCACAGCAGCGTGCGGCGCGAGCAATTTTTCATATTCGCCAGGCAGCTTCGACAATGCTAATCGCAAAGCCGCACGGTCCGCCGCGGCAGCGTCATCGAGATATTCAAGCCGTATGAGAACCAGCGCGTTTTTTGCGCCAATGATCTCCAGCCGCTCGTTTTCCACTGCGCGAGTTTTCCCGTCTGTTACTATCACGCGGGCCAAGGCATGGTAGCCCTGCGGCTTACTTTTTCCCATGTTTCGGCCATACGTCGCATGGTAGTACATTTCCACGTCGTCATGATCGATGCTGACGGCAGCCACGTCCCCTTCCAGTTTTCCCGGGGCCTCGGCCAGTCGCAGGGTCGCATTGACCAGTGAGCCTGCCGGTGCTGTAAGTTCCATGGCGATGACGTCGTGCGTTCGCGAAACGAAAACTCGCCGGACCCAGTCACCCCGGTTGTCCGTCCAAAATACAGAGATTTCACCAGTCTCCAGGTTCGTTTCCCGCCGGTATCCGATGGGCGTACCATTGCTTTCCGTAGAGACGTGCAAATGGAACCCGGGGTGCGTTCGATCGTACCCCGGACGTCCACCCCTGAACTGTTCGCCATACAGTTCGCGATTTTTCTTTTGCACTTCCTAGACACTGTACATATCCGCGTCAAGATACCGTCCCTGCTGGGCTATTTTAGCCGCCACCTTCCATGCCTCGCGAAGATCAGGCGTCTGCGGTCTGTAATCATTGCCCACCGTCCAAAGTTTCTCGTGGTTGACGATCACAAGATCATCCAGTGGAAGCCCCATAACCATGATGCCGGTGGAACCGTTGCCGCTGATCATAGCGTCTTCCCACCGCAAGGGTGGCTGGGTGCTGATCACTCTTGTTGGTATCGTCTTGTCCTCATTTCCCGCAAGGCCGCGCGCGGCCTCCGATAGGGAACTTGTGGTCAAAAGCAATGCGACTCCGATGGCTATCATAATAAATTTTTGTCGATTCATTTGTCTGATGAGCCTCTATTTGACAGAAAAACCTGCCTAGTTAAGTTAGCCCCAGGAACCAAAGGTTGGCAGTTTACACAAGACTATCTCAGCAAATATCCTCAGAAGAATCACGAGAACCACAATTTTTGCTGTATTTTTGGGATTGCCGAGCAGGGCTTTGGCATTTACTAACAGATGGGCTGTGTATAAGATGAATATGAACGTGAAAGGAAATCGGTGCCTCGAACACAAGAGCGCCAGGACACAGGTTGAAGAAAGACATACGAGGCATACAATCGCAAAGGTCTTGAATGGTCCAGGCTCGGCCAGGCATAACCCTGTCAGGCCCGCGAGGATCACAAATATGTAGCCGCCGGCAACTAAATAAACCCAAGGCCAAGGTCTGGAGAGGCCGTAGCCCCAAATTTCAGGCGTGTGACCGGCAAGCAATCTGACAATGGGAAAGGAATTAGGTGTCCAAAGATTATAGAATTGGCTTTTCATGGTCCGGATGGTCTGGTGGAAGGTTCTTTTTCCGACGGCGCCTATGAGTCCCGATACCAACTCCTCACGCTTGTCAAAATCGTATGTGAACTTTTCGCCTATGACGACCTGGCGAAAATTGCTTACCGGCGCATCGCTAAGTACGATTACGCGTACGCGTTTGGGGGAAGAAAGCATCCAAGAAAGCGTCAGCGAATACACAAAAACCGGCAAGAAAAACAAGAAACAACAAATCAACGCTTTTCTTATTTTGTGCTTTGTTTTCAGGAAGAACAAAGCAACTACAAGTCCGGCAAATAATATAACCGCAAATTCCTTGGCCAGCAGAGCGAATCCACCAACGAAGAAACTCAGGAATAAGAATTTATTCTTTTGTTTATCTTCGGCAAAAAGAAAAAACAAATAGGTGGAAAGCAAGCCCAGAAATCCAAACAGTACCTCTGACCACAAACCGTGGGAATAAGCCACATGTTCGGGATAGAAAGCATAAATCAGGCCGGCAATCAGACCGGTGCGATTGTCAAAGAGTCTGGTTCCCAACAGATATGCCAGAGGCGCAGTGCAAGCGCCGATAAGAGCAGTCAGTATCCGTCCTGCTATTGGCTGATCAAAAACCGCCGCCGGAATCGCCAGCAAATAACCCCATAATGGAGGCCGTAAGACGGTGGAGGAAAAGTCTCCGTCTGCCAGCAGTTTAGGAACAGACCAGTAATACTCTTCATCACCGGCTAAAGGCAGATTCACCACAAAGGGTAAAAATACAATCCGGATCAGAATCGCTACGAAAAAAATGATTTTAATATGTGATATGGAGTATTGCGAACAGGCAGACAGCGAACCAGGCGGTTGAGTGCCGGTTAATTCTGATTCAACTGACGATGGTCGGTCGTAGCGAAAAAACGACCGGAGTATTATGAAAAAAGGCAGTGCCAGGCAAGAAAAAAACCAAACTTCAAAGACCGTCCGATAAAACAATTTGTCTGCCAGTACTAAATAATGTTCAACCGGTTTTTTGTGCTGGTATTTGATCAGGTTGTTCAGAATGTCCGGCGATCTACCCTCATACATGGCCGTGACTAACTGATGTCCCAAAGCTGTATAAAGCAGAGACACCACTAGTAGAAACAACAGAAATATCAGATAAACACTCTTGTTCCTGATAAGATTTATCATCCCTCGTCAACCCTGACCGGGCAGATACCCGGAAGCCAACCAAATTTGCGATTCAAAAAAACAGGGCGGCCCTTACTATAGGCCACCCTGTTTAGATATTCAGTCAGAACTCATTATTCGGCCGGTTTTGTTCCTGCCGATTAGTTGCACAGGTAACTATCGTTGATATCAGGTCTGCTCCCTAACGCACTCAAGAAGGTTATGTCCGCACCATGACCCGCCCTACCCCAAAAACCTATCATCGTGTTTGTAAATAGTGCTTGATCCCCCCAAAATGTATAAATATTGTCATTGCCAACACCCACAAGAGGTGTGGTAGATTTGGTCACGTGGGTGCCATAAAAGAGCACATTCTGGCATCTGGTCTGGTGGTTGTTGGAATTGCCATGACGCGCATTGGGGGTGGCTTGTCCCGCAAGCGGCGTGTCGTCCCAAGTGCCACTGAAAGCATCACGGCCAACATCAGCATTGTCACCTGTTTGCGGTGCGACATGGGCGGGAACATTTACCCCAAACATTGCGGTGTCAAAGCACCAGTTCTTATCAGCCATAAGCGCCAGAGAGCCTGGAGCTGAGGAGTCACAATGCCTGTCCCATGGCTCATTATATGAATAACTCAAATTCCCCCCGCCCTGGAAGTCGCCCAACTGGGTCCACTCGGTAACGGCCGCATTGACTGCTTGTGCATCCGTCAACTTCATCGGCGTGTCGTTTGGTGCGCTGGGGCACACAAACGCCTTGGGATCAACGTCTGTTTTTTTGACCAGCAGATAGAGGCACAGACCTATAGTTGGATATTTCTCACGTTCTGTCGCAGAGTCGAGAACGCCACTGGCCCAGCGTGGTTTAAGGATGGGGTTAACAGCCAGATCATTATACATGCCAAATCCAACGCCGCGACCTGCGGTGTTAAGGAGATCACTTGACCAAGCCTTTGGGCTTTGCTCTTTATAATCATTCTCGTACATCATGACAGACTTGCCGAGGCCGCTCAGTTGGCTGCCACACATAATCTGCTTGGCCAGCTCCTTTGCTTTTCCCAGAGCCGGCATGAGAATGGAAACCAGCAGAGCAATAATGCCGATAACCACCAACAACTCAACTAATGTAAAACCTTTCCTACGTTTCATGATTGGTCCTCCTTAAATAAGACCTATTACTAACAGGCCCGAGCCAAACCGAGACAGCTAAAGTAACATACTTTATTATAGCAGTTCGCCTCCAACGCAGAGACGTTCGCCCGGGCCAAAACTCGTCGGGTTTAGGATTCAATTTTGGTTCTGGTCTTACCGGAAAGCCACAAGAAAAACTAACACTGCTGAACCAGCAGCAAACAGCTTTCCGGCAAAAGGCTCCTGTTGCCTTACGGAAAACAAGAACCTGGAGCCATCATTTCAGGCAGGCACAATCAGGTATGACACAATAATAGCAAAAATAACAACTCAGCAATAATCGTCTATAGTTATTATAGCAAAAACAGCGGCAAAAAATATATAAAAGCCAAATAAACTTTTCTCACGGACGCACAAACGTCCACAGCCTACCGTATTATCTGAATTTATTGTAACACGTGTACAAAGCTTGTCAATAGAAAATATCACAAAATTATCACAAAAATATAGAAATTATAAAATTAGATTCGAGAGACCGGCCCATCTATCCTATAACTGCCTATAAATAAGGCAGTTACAGCTATTTAGGCTTTTTGGGGGGCATCGGATCAGATTTGGACGGAAAAACTCTTTTGTAGAATAAGTCTTTATGTTATCATAAGTTAGAATGAAGCAAGATGATCAATTGACATTCGACCGCGTCTCTGATGAGGTGGAACCCCGGTTGAACCATCGGGTAGTTAAGGGTGGTTTTTGGGTTTTTGCCCTGCGAATAAGCCAACAGCTTCTGGCAGCGGGAAGACTGGTGATTTTGGGCCAGCTTCTCGCGCCAGGTGATTTTGGTCTTCTGGGCATTGCCTTGTTGATCATGGCAGTGCTGGAGAATTTCACGCAAACCGGTTTTTCGGCTGCTCTGGTTCAAAAGAAAGGGGACATCAAATCCTATCTGAACACGGCCTGGACGACAGGGCTGATCCGTGCGGTCATTTTGTTCGGGATTTTGTATTTTATCGCTCCCTGCGTGGTAAGGTTTTTCGATCAGCCTGACAAGCCGATTGATATATCGCAGGCGGTGGATATTATTCGCATAATGGGAATTTCGTTTTTGATAGGGGCCTTTTCCAATATCACTATTGTTTACTTTTCCAAGGAACTGGAATTTCACAAGCAGTTTGTTATGCAAATGAGTGGGACTGTGGTTGATATTCTGGTGGCTGTTCCTATCGCGTTGATATACAAAAGCGTTTGGGCGTTGGTGCTGGGCAGTCTGGCGGGAAATTTTGTCAGGATAATTCTAAGTTATATAATACATCCATACCGGCCGAGACTGGAGCTGGATAAAGAGAAGGTGAAAGAGCTTTGGGGGTTCGGCAAATGGATTTTTGGTTCAAGTCTTTTGGGTTTTCTTATCAATCAAGGCGATGACATTGTGGTAGGAAAGGTACTAGGGGTGGTCATGCTCGGTTATTATCAAATGGCATTCAAGATATCGAATATGCCAACAACGGAAATAACAGCGGTAATCTCAGGGATTACGTTTCCGGCGTATTCGAAATTACAGGATGATTTGCCCCGTCTGCGTCGGGGGTATTTAAAGGTCATACAATTAGCTGCGTTTTTGTCTTTTCCGATTGCGGGTTTGATTTTTGTTTTGGCCGATGATTTTACCAGGATATTCATGGGTCAAAAGTGGATGCCTATGGTTGCGACTCTGCAGGTACTGACAGTTTGGGGGTTGATTCGCTCACTGGCAACGGTGGTCAGCTCTCCTTTTGCCGCTTTGGGACAACCAAAAATTACCACAAAAATACTGTTACTCAAGTTTGTGCTGCTGGCCATATTGATCTATCCGTTGACGGTGCGGTGGGGCATTTTGGGCGCTGCCTTTGCGGTCGTTTTGAATCCTCTGGTCGTATTCCCGTTGATGGTATATATAGCTTTGAAGCTTATCCGTGTTCGTTTTTTGGATATGGCCAGGCTTATCATTTTGCCTATGTTGGGAATGCTGGTTATGGCGAATGTAGTTGTCCTTTTCAAAGGCTTTATATCTGCTCACAGCGACACTGTATATTTGTCCTGGCTAAATATAATATATTTTCTATTGTCGGTTATAATCGGCGTTTTGACATATATGGGGGCAATGTTTCTTTGTGATCTGAAATTCGATTATGGAATCAGGAAGATATTGAAAGAACAATTCGCATTGATCAAAAGCTGAACAAAGCGAATCAAAACAAGGACTTGCCTTTTGAAAAAGCAATAAAGAAGGACAAATCGGTCCGTTTGAGTTAGTAAAATGGCGTCATCCGGCCAATAAACGTGAAAGACGTATCAGCCATGTGTATAAACAAAAAAGTGCTTATCATTGGCATAGATGGTGGCACGTGGACGATTCTCGCCCCGGCGATGGAGCAGGGATATATGCCGCATCTGAAAGAACTGGTCGCGGGTGGAGCATCGGGGATATTGACCTCTACCATCCCGGCGATCACGCCGGCGGCGTGGGGCAGCTTTCAGACGGGCATGAATCCCGGCGAAAACGGGGTTTACAACTTCTACCGCTGGGACAAGAAACAACGAAAAGGCATTGTCGCAAGCTCAAAGAGTCTGCATGGTACGATTTGGGATATGGCAAGTGGGGCAGGTAAACGTGTGGGCGTTTTGAACGTTCCCATGACCTATCCTCCCAAACAAATCAATGGTTACATGGTTACCGGGATGCTCACGCCATCAGTGGAAGCCGAATTTACTTATCCGGGTACGCTCAAGGGGCAATTGCTAAAAGCTGTGGGCGACTACGATATTCTTAATTTGGAAAATGCACGCAAAGGCGCCCCGCATAAGCAATTTCGGGAATACGTACAGTGGATGACCTCCATCATTGACAGCATAACAAGAGCCGCTGAGTTCATTATCAACAAGGAACCTTTGGATATATTTATGGTGCACTTTCAGGCGTCTGATGTGATTCAACACAGTTTGTGGTGCTATATGGACCGGGAGCATCCATTATACGACCCGGAAAAGCAGCATTTCATTTTCGAGAATTTTTATCGTCAACTGGATCGAAAAATCGACCGGATACGGCAGGCGTTCGCCGCAAAAAACGAAGGCGATTACCTGACTTTTGTCATCTCCGATCACGGGTTCCAGGGGCACTACAAGAAGTTCAATCTGGGCCGATGGTTGGGCCAGGAAGGATTTGTCAGACATAAAATGGGGTACGCCGGCACCAAACCATCTTTGCCGATTCGCTGGGCAAAACAATCAGGTATCGGTAAATTGTTGAGAAGCGTTCTTTCTCTCGAGACAGTCGCCAAAATGGAGGGTGCGGTAAAACTCAAAGAAGAGCATGCCGATTCGGAAAATTCAAAGGTCCATTTGCAGTTGTGCTGCGCCGAAGCATTTATATTTTTACTGGAGGAAAACGATACCCAGCGACTGGCAACCGCGCAGGAACTGACAGAAAAAATTCAAGCTGTAAAAGACCCGGAAAACGGCAGGCCTGTCGCGGCGGCAATCCATCGGAAGGAGGATATTTACCATGGCAGATCGCTTGATCTTATGCCGGATCTTGTGGTTGTGCCGTCGGAGGGCTATTCGTTTTACAGTCAGATCGGATCAGCCGGCGAGTTGCTTTGTAAGGTAAATACCAAAGATGATCTACATATAGGTATGCATCACCCGGATGGTATTTTAGTCGTGTCCGGCAAGGTCATAAAACAACAGAACAAAATCAAAGGCAGGATTGTTGATGTTGCCCCGAGCATACTTTATTGTCTGGGATTGCCGATCCGGCAGGATAGTGACGGGAAAGTGCTGGAAAATTTATTCCTTCAACAGTTTCTCGACCAAAACCCCATTACAACAACCTCTCCGGCCGATCCAGATGTTGACCAAAAGGACGCAGATAAGGTTTACTCTTCTCAAGATGAACGTGAAATCGAGGAAAGGCTGAAGAACTTGGGATATCTATGATAGAATTCTACATCGGCGAAGGAACGGTAAATGGCTGAAGTAACGATAGTTATACCGCTATATAATAAAAGATCTCTTGTCGAGCGAGCTATTCGCTCCATCCAGGAGCAAACCTTCGAAGATTGGCGCCTGATCGTAGTGGATGACGGCTCAACCGATGACGGAGGCGATATTGTTCGGGGCATTGCAGATGGACGTATTGAACTGATCCGACAGTCAAATCAAGGGCCGGGGGCGGCGAGGAATGCCGGTATCGCCCGGGCAGAGAGTGAATTTATTGCTTTTCTCGACGCCGATGACCAGTGGTATCCCTGGTATCTGGCTAATGCGCTCGATGCAATTAAAAAAAACGATGTAGCTATGGTCATTTCTATGTTCCATGAATGGCCACATGGAACAGATTCCACCAAAAGACTTTCCGATCAGAACATTTCCCTGGGTAAATACGTAATCAAAGGCGATGAAGATCCAGTTCGGTGCAGAGCGATACTGTCGGTGATGGCGGCATGGAACAGCCTGCTATACACCCAGACGGTACGGAAGCACGGTTGCTTCTACGAGCGGAATAAGTGCTTAATGGGAGAAGATAAAACCTTATTAATGCGAATCGCTCTGAATGAACCGTTTATGCTGATCGGTCCGGCCGCCGTTCGTTATCACACGGAAGACTCTCAGCTTGCTTCATTCGCCTGGGCAATGCCTTTACCGCCTTATCTGGAACGTCCCGAAGTGGTTTTGCGCTGCTGTCCCACGGAAAAGCGACAACTAATACTTGATACGCTGGATGTTTTCGCGTTATACAAAGCCCAGCAGTATGTAGAGTTCGGCAAGAGATTTCAGGCATTCAAATTGCTTATGCGTTATCCCGGGGCCAAGGCATACCGAACCAAATACCGTGATTGTCTCTTCCAGACAATCCCCGGATACGCCGGTTGGAAGCTATTCAAAAAAATCATAAGCAAGACAGTTCAGCGATTCTGTGGATATTCTGTAGAAAAAAATAAAAAGAACATGTAACCCCGGACCAAGACCGATAAGCCGATCATGGTCAGATGAGTTGCAGAGCCGTACCGCGGAGCAGACAAGCACAAATAACATGTTCGGGAACGAAAACACAACGGTTGCGATCATAACATGTGGTCCTAAAAAGACTTAGCGTAAATATCATAAAAATATAGCCAATTTTGTAAAAAAATGTTGCAATTGCAGCCGAACTGATATACAATGGATATTCTAGTGGATTTTACAACTTTTATGTGTTGGTGTGCACGTTTTTTTTTACCCTACAAAGTAGGCAGGAGGTGAAGTGTGAAGGCACTAAATGGTCGTGGAAAGGTCGGTTCAGGCATAATTATTCTGGTTTTGGCATTGGTTATCTTGCAGGCCAATGTGGTGCAGGCAGCCGGTGACCTGCAGATTACACCGGTGGAGGACTTTGAGCCTTCAGGCGAGGTTGGCGGTCCATTTACACCGTCGTACAAGGAGTACGAGTTAACCAATACAGGAACAGGGAATTTCTATTGTGTTATCATCAAGACCACAGATTGGCTGACACTGGATCCGACGTGGGTGGAACTGACTCCCGGTGTTCCCGTGACGGTAACGGTGAGTTTGAATGCAATGGCTGACGTGCTGGAAGGAGGGGTACACAACGATACGGTAACATTTCACAATGTCGCAACGGGGGAAGAGGAGACACGAGGAGTGACTCTGACGATAAGTGCTCCGCCTGGGGAACTGGAGATAACGCCGGAAGGAGATTTCGAGCCCAGCGGTGAGCCGGGTGGGCCGTTCAGTCCTTCGTCGAAAGATTATCAATTAGAAAATGTCGGTGGACAAGGGCTTTTTTGGGGCATTGACCCTGTGGCTGCCTGGCTGGATTTGAGTGGGACGTCGGGACACCTAGATCCGGATGAATTCACGACGGTAACGGTAAGCCTGAATGCACAGGCCGAGGCGCTGGGGGAAGGGGTATATACAGACACACTGACGTTTAGAGATTTGAGCAATGCTGTAATCTATACCCGTGATGTGACTTTGTCGATTGTTCATATCGGCGGTATCTGGGTGGCTCCGGAGGGTTTCGACGTTGAGGTAACTGAGGGTCTGTCGCTGGCCGAGACGCTGACTATCGGAAACGATGGAACGGAAGATATAAACTTTACGATCCAGACCCGCGTAGTCAATGGCTCGGAACAATCCGGACAAACGGTCGGTGGTGCGTTAGTAAAGCAAGAGGACACATCTTTTGCCGGGAACAAAGGTCGTGATTTCACGATGGCGGGTTCCTCGGATTACAAGCCAGGCGAGTTGATTGTACGTTTTGGGGCCAAGGTAAATGGGAAACAGCGCAGCATATCAGAAAAGACCCAGATATTGAGTTCTTTGGGGATTAGCGAAATAAAACGCGAGTACGAACTTGTACCGGGCTTGACCGTTATAAAACTTCCGGCGGGCATGATGGTTGAAGAAGCGTTGGTGGAATTTAACAATACGGAAGGGATTTTGTATGCGCAGCCCAACTATAGGGTATATGCCGATGCGACGTTGCCCAACGATACGCGCTTTAATGATCTTTGGGGCATGCACAATACCGGTCAGACAGGTGGGACGGTGGATGCGGATATTGACGCGCCGGAGGCGTGGGATATAGGCACGGGCAGCAGTGAAATCATCGTGGCGGTCATCGACTCGGGAGTTGACTATACACATATTGACCTGGCAGCGAATATGTGGGTTAATCAGGCGGAACTTGACGGAACACCGGGGCAGGATGATGACGGCAACGGCTACGTGGACGATATCTATGGTTACGATTTCTGCAACTATGACGGCGATCCGATGGATGACCATTATCATGGTACGCACTGCGCTGGAACAATTGGAGGTGTGGGCAACAACGGCGAAGGAGTGGCTGGCGTGTGCTGGACCGTGAAGATAATGGCGCTGAAATTTCTTGACTCAGGTGGTGGTGGTTGGTCTGATGATGCGATTAAATGCGTAGAGTACAGCGTTCTCATGGGCGCTAATTTATCGAGCAATTCCTGGGGCGGCGGAAGTTATAACCAGGGACTCAAGGATGCTATAGAGGCGGCAGGGCAGGCGGGAATGCTGTTCGTGGCGTCCGCCGGCAACAGCAACGACAATAATGATATTTATCCACATTATCCATCGAGTTATGACTGCGAGAGCCTTATTGCAGTATTGGCTACAGATGATAACGACAACAAGGCGGGCTTTTCGTGCTATGGCCTGAATTCGGTTGATCTGGGTGCGCCGGGCGTAGATATTCTGAGTTGTAAGCCTGGGAACGCATACCAATATCTGGACGGCACATCCATGGCAACGCCGCACGTGGCGGGGGCGTGCGCGTTAGTGTGGTCGATGAATACGATGTTGAGCAATGCGGAGGTCAAAGACCTTCTGCTGCAAACAGTAGATAAGATATCATCATTAAATGGAAAGTGCGTTTCTGAAGGTCGGCTCAACCTGTACAACGCTATTCTCGAGACAAGTGTTCCATGGCTGCAGATCGATCCGGAAGAGGGTATGGTTAGCCCCGACGGCTCAATGCCTATTGGGGTGACGTTCAACCCGGAGGATATGGCGGTGGGGACCTATGAGGCTGAGATTATTGTTAACTCAGATGATCCGGCCAGGCCTGCATTGATTTTACCGGTGACGATGACAGTGGTTCTGGATGATCTGCAGATAGTACCTGACGAAGATTTTGAGTCGAGCGGATTGAAACAAGGTCCTTTCACGCCGGCGTGCAAGAGCTATACGTTGACGAATATCGGCACGGAGGCGGTAAGCTGGGCGACACACGCAACGGAAACCTGGCTGAATATTAATCCCAACGACGGGGTACTGAATCCAACCGAATCAATCGTGGTGAATGTGTGCATCACGCCTGAGGCGGACCTGCTTGATCCGGGAACTTACGCGGAGAGCGTAGCTTTCGTAAACACAGAAAACGACAGCGTCAGGGAACGTTTAGTTACTCTGACGGTAAATCCGCCGGACTGCTTCACGGAATCATTTTCCGCGGCGGACAACGATTTGGATTACTATAAGTTAACTTTTCGACCGGATGGATCGGTTGCTTATTATGCTGCATGCCTGGAAACCGCCACAGGATTTCCAATAGATCCAAGTGGAGGAACGTACGTTTCGTTAGGTGATGATGATTTTGCCGAGGTGGTTCTCAGCGATGGCGTCCAGGTGTGGCTGTACGGGCAAAGCTATGATCGCTTCTACATCGGCAGCAACGGCTATATTACCTTTGGTCAGGGCGATACGGAATATAACGATACACTGGGAAATCACTTTGATTTGCCGCGTATATCGGGTTTGTTTGTCGATCTTACACCGGCGAATAGTGAAAGTATCTCCTGGAAACAGCTTGATGATAGGGTGGTCGTAACATTTGAAGATGTACCGCTGTGGGGTGATAAAACAGCCACGAACAGTTTCCAGGTGGAAATGTTTCTGATTGACGAGACCATACGTATTACTTATCTGAACCTGACGGCCACAGACGGCATTGCAGGGCTGTCGGAAGGTTACGGTCTGCCGGTGAATTTCCCGGAAAGCGATCTGAACGGTTACATTGCGTGTTGCGAGTGTGGTGACTTAAATGGGGACAGTATGGTGAATTTGCTGGACTCCGCAACGTTGAGTTCATACTGGATGAATATCAATTGCCAGAGTCCCGACTGGTGTGGCAGATGCGATGTGGATCGCAGCACAACCGTTGACATTGCCGACCTGCTGGTCGTAGCGGGAAATTGGCTGACGGGTGAGTGCACGTACAGTTGGGGAGAACCGACTCTGCTGACAGAATTGAATGATCCGAGTGGTTACGACGCGAGGCAGCCGTTTTTGTCGAGTGACAGGTTAACAATGTACTTCAGACGGTTCTCAGAGGAAGGTGGTTATTTGTATGAGGCTTATCGGGACAACCCTTACGGGCCGTTTACGTCCGAAAGAGAACTTTCACTCGAGAAAGCACTGTGGCCATGGGTTTCAGCCGACGGGCTTCGAATGTACTACACCAAAGCAGAAGTTGAAGGCACAGATAATCGTATTCATATGGCGGTACGGTCGGATGTTTCTGACCCGTGGACAATTGAACGAATTCTGACCGAGATTCATGCCGATGGTTACCGGGATCAGGGACCTTACTTGACATCAGATGAGTTGACTATTTTCTGGTCAAGCCCCAGGCCCGGCGGGCCAGGAAGCTTCAATATATGGACGGCAACACGCACAGATACTGGTGAAGAGTTTTCTAACGTCACCCCTGTAAATGAACTCAATCTGAATGACTGGAATAGTTCACCTCGTGTTTTTCCAGACGGGCTGACTATTTATTTCTACACTGGCGGAGAACTTCATAAAGCGATACGTCCGGTATTGAGTGAACCCTTTGGAAATATAACTCCCGTATTGATTGATAGCGATATTATTGGAGATGTCTATGTTACGCCGGATGAAATGGAATTATATTTCGATGACTATGTTCAGGGCATCTGGTTTACACATGCAGAGCGAGAGTACATGGGTGGCAGTTGTTTGCCTAAATAAACTGTTTGCGAAAAGGCCGGCAGTTATATATCGGCTAAAGAATATTCGAGCCTGCCGGGCAAGAAAAAGGAAATCAATTTGTCCATAACTAAGTAATTGTGTTCGGGAGAGAGAGCCGGCATGGCTGAAAAACTCAAAAATGCCAAAGCCGAACCAAACGCACTTGAGACGGATAAATTCTATGCGTACGAAGGTAAACTGGCTACGACGCCTATAATTAGTTTTATTAGCGAGCATGGCCATAAATGCCGGGGCAGGTTATTGGATATAGGGTGCGGAAAAAAACCTTACCGCAGGTATTTCAGCCAGGTGGACGAGTATATCGGCGTAGATATTAAAGGCGAAGTCGATATTATTGCGAACGCGAAATCCTTGCCGGTAGAAAATACTCAGAAGCACTGTGATTATGGCAAACAACTACATCTTCGCTTGGATCGACAGAATGATTTCGTGGAAAAACGACACTTTAGGTTATAATATCATGGCACGTAAAAAGAGTTAGCGTGGATATTGACTTTTGACGCCAACATCAGGGCTAAGTAATATTAGAATAAATCTTGTACAGTATTTTTGCATACGGCTTAATTATGACGATTTACCCCAATTTTGCAAAAGTTCAGTAGTGACGTACAAATACAGAATTATCGCGCAAATGTCGGCGTACAAATACAGTTCGGTCCACTTTCAATAACTATTCGCACCCTTTATATATAATTGGACCATTACCGCTGAGGCGTTCATATTCTGATAGTATGTCCTCTTCGAGAGTAGAAGCCGTTTTGGATTTGTCGATTTTGTGGTCATCGTTATTGTCTTTAAGCGGCAGGCGTAGTGCGACTATCCGCCTGTTGAGTATTTTCAGCCAATCCAGCGGATCGCCCAACTGCTGTGCGTACCGGCAGTTGAAGCATACACCCAGATAGGGACTGTTAATTTGGTCGATCAGATCGCGAACCTCCAGCGGCGAAAGCAGCAGACCACCGCCAGGATTCTCCATCGCCAATGTAACCGTCTGGCTCTGGGCTGCTGTTGTCAACTGTTCCAGCGATTCGAACAGGTAATTGAATCGCTGTTCGTACGAACCGCCCGGTTCACAGCCCAATTTCTCCGTTATGTGCGCACTGATAACCACTACCGCCCGCGTACCGCTACTATTCTCACCGACCCATCGCAAAAGCCCTTCAAAATCGGCCGTTGCCTCGTGCCTCAATTGCTCATCAACCGCCGCCAGGTCGAAAAGGTCGAACCGGCCGCTGCTCACCGAGCAAATCGCAATTTCCCTGTCTTTTGCCACGGCCTGGGCATTCGTCAATTGTTCCGCACTTTCGACCACAATCTCTATGCCTTCGAACCGCTCCCCGCCCTCGAACAGCCGCTCCAGGGCCTCCAGAGAATCCACCTCGCCCCCTAAACCACTGATATTAACACATTTAATCATTATGTTGCCTTGGCGATTGACCTGAATTCATTCAGATACTATAATTGGCTCCGGTATCATGATCGCTCAAAAGTAATCCTTTTGCAAGCATAGAAGTACAAACAATGGCGAAAATTAAGGTCTTATCCCAACATCTGGTCAACAAGATAGCTGCCGGCGAAGTCGTCGAACGCCCTGCCAGCGTCATCAAGGAGATGATGGAAAACAGTATCGACGCCGGCGCCACCCGGATATCTGTCGAGGTCGAAGACGGCGGCAAAAAACTGATCCGCATCAGCGACAACGGTTGCGGTATAAGCTCGGACGATTTGGCCCTGGCTTTTGCCCCGCATGCCACCAGCAAAATAGCTGGTGATGACAATCTTTTCGCCATCGCCACTTTTGGTTTTCGCGGCGAGGCCCTGGCAAGCATCGCTTCGGTCAGTCACGTTGAAATCGTCAGCCGCCCGCCGGATGCCGTCGAAGGAGCAAAGATGCTCATCTCCGCCGGCCAGCCCCAGCCGATCGTCCCCGCCCCGACAGCCGTCGGTACCACCATAACCGTCAGCAAACTGTTTTTCAACGTCCCTGCCCGCCGAAAGTTTCTACGAACCGCCAACACCGAAATGGGCCACATTACCGAACAGTTTACCCGTATCGCTCTGGCCCACACCAAGGTCCAACTATCGTTGACCCATAATGGTCGGAATTTGTACGACCTGCCTGCCGACCAAACACTGACCAAACGTATCGGCGAGTTGTTCAGCCCCGAACTGACCGACGGACTTTTTCCCGTTCAGCGTAAGGATCGAAACGTTGAGATAACCGGCCTGATCGGACACCCACAACAATCGCGAGCCGGCACCAAATGGCAATATGTCTTTCTTAACGGTCGCCATATCCGCGACCGTTTCATCACTCACGCCATCCGCGAAGCCTACCGCGGCGTCCTTGAGATCAATCGTCAACCGATCGTCTTTTTATTTTTGCAGGTGCCGTTCGAGACCGTCGATGTCAACGTTCACCCAGCCAAAACCGAAGTTCGCTTTGCAGACTCTAATCTTATTCATTCCCAGGTCCTGGCCGCCATTCGTGACCGCCTGCTCAGCAGCGACCTGACCGTACCCGTACGCACTGGCTATGGCTCTATTCCCTCCGGCAGTTCAAACGGTGGGTCGGCCAGCGACTCCATGTTACCCGAGGATCGACAAGATCGTCAGCAACACATCCGTCAGGCGATGGCCGATTTCTTCAAGACAGCTTCAAAAACATCCACAAAACCAATTTACACACCGGCCGAATCGGCATTTCGCACTTCCGGACAGGCCCATACGCTGCCAGTCGGCACACAACAGCCATCCACATCCGCACAGCGACCCGACGGACCATCGGAAACCGCCCCGTCCGTTTCGCCGCCTCCGTTATATAGCCAAGTGCCTGCTGCCGCCGAGACTGCCGATGACGCCAGGACTCAGCCCGGCGATGGTCTTGATACGGCTCCGGTCATGCAGATTCATAATTCTTATCTGGTAACCCAGAGCAACGACGGCTTGATTATCATTGACCAGCACGCTCTGCACGAACGAATCATCTATGAAAAACTCTCACATCAGTTGGCCCAGGGCCCTTTGACCAGCCAGCGCAGCCTCATCCCCGAAATCGTGGACGTAACCGCCCGACAGATGGCAATGATCGAAGAGCAAACCGACATTCTCGCCGACCTTGGCATTACCCTTGAGCAATTCGGACCACACAGCATAGCCATCCAGAGCTTTCCAATGCTGTTCGATAAGGCCTCGCCAGGCCCTTTCGTTACTGACCTGCTCGATCTGCTCGTCGAGCAGTGGGGCCTGCTCAACCGTGAAGAATTAATACATCACGTCTTGGACATGATGGCATGTAAAGCTGCCGTCAAGGCCGGCGATTCACTGACTGACAGCGAAATCAGGGCCTTACTCCGGCAGCGACACCTTATCCAACGCACTGCTACCTGTCCCCACGGCCGCCCCACCACCATCAGCCTGACATTGACCGAGTTGGAAAAACAATTCAAAAGAACGTGAGGAACCCCATAAAAACACATTTTTCCCCTTTACAACCCCACCCTAATCGCCCATAATACCCCTATGAAGAAATCGCCCATATACCGAAGCTCGAATGCGATGAGCTAAACCTGGTCGTTCGCACCGTCCGCAAATATCATCGGTAGATTCCAGAGGAAGCGAATTCATCTGAACATCGGAGGCTTCGCCCAAACATTTAGAAGGATGTGGCATGGCCACTTTTTATGTTCCATAAGGTTGGCAAAGGGCCGCTCCCGTTGGTCGTTCGCTGGAATGGTAAAATCACGAAATTAAAGAAGTTTTAACGTAGGAGAATGACATGACTACAAAAAAACGAATGAGAACTGTATTTGTATTGGCTTTGGCCGCTATGGCGATGGCGATCCTCGCGATTCCTGCTGCTGCTATGGAAATTCCGGCACAGTTACCCGACCCGGATGGTAAACCTGCTGATATGTCAAAACCGGTGCAGGTTTATATTCTGCTGGGTCAGTCAAATATGGTTGGGGCCGGAAAGGTCGGCCCGGAAAATAAAGAAGGCACTCTTGAACATGCTGTTAAGAAAGAAGGAAAGTATCCTTACCTTATCGATGAGTCCGGCAACTGGACCGAACGCAAGGATGTGCGATACGCGCGTGTTATGGGAAGCGGCACAGGAAACCCGCGTTATTTCAACAACGAATGGATAACTGTTAAGGATGACAAGGTCGGCCCGGAATTGGGCATTGGTCACGTTATAGGCCATGTCACCGATGCGCCTGTGCTGATCCTTAAAAGCTGTATCGGCAACCGCAGTCTGGGTTGGGATCTCCTGCCCCCGGGCAGTGAGCGGTATGAAGCTGAAGTTGCTGACAAGCAAGGCAACAAAGTCACCAAGGTGTTTGCTGGATACAAGGACTCGCCGGATTCGTGGGTCAAGGGCACTGAGCCGACACCAATCGGTTGGTATGCCGGTATGCAGTACGACGGCGACGTCGCCAACGCGAAGAAAGTTCTGGCCGAACTCGACAAGTATTACCCCGGCGCAAAAAATTACGAAGTCGCGGGCTTCTTTTTCTGGCAAGGCGACAAGGACCGCTACAATCCCGTACATGCCAGCCGCTACGAGCAGAATCTGGTCCAGCTCATCAAGCAACTGCGAAAGGACTTCAATGCCCCGAATGCGAAGTTTGTCTGCGCAACCCTTGGCCAAACCAAGAAGGGCGACGGGAGCAATGACGGGAAGATACTCGATGCCCAGCTCACGGTTGACGGCAACACCGGCAAATATCCTGAGTTCAAAGGCAATGTGGCTACGGTCTATTCAAACCCTTTGTCCCATGGCGGCGCCTCGAACGGCCACTACAACGGCAATGCAGAGACCTACATGGATATCGGTCAGGCTATGGGCTGGGCTATGGCCGAGCTGCTGACAAAACCTGATAAGCAGGCTTCCAGCAAAGAACAGACTGAATTACAGGACGAATTCCTGAAACTAAAATTCGGCATGTTCATCCATTTCAATATGGCAACATATAAGGGTGTCCAATGGGTCGCGGGATACCATAGCCCTGCCGAATTCAATCCCGGGGTTGATACTATCGATACGGACGCCTGGGCGGACGCGGCAGTATCCGCCGGCATGAAGTATGGAGTACTCACGGCAAAACATGTCGCTGGCTTCTGCTTGTGGGACAGCAAATATACAACTTATGATGTTATGCACCCTGATTGTCCGTACCAGAAGGACCTCGTAGCACAGTTTATTAAATCATTCAAAAGCAGGGGATTAAAAGCAGGACTTTACTATTGCTGGCGTAACCCGGGATTTGGTGATCCCAAGGAATACAAGGTTCTGCCGCCCGAATGTGATCCTGAGACCCATACTCTCAAAGAACAAAATGAATTCATAAAAGCACAAATCGCAGAACTGCTGACAAAGTATCCAGACGTGTTTTATATATGGAATGATGCTCTCGACCCTGATGTAATGCCTGCCGATGAAGCAATGGATTACATAAAAAGCATACGCCCGGACATCATTGCCAGTGCAAATTGGTGGGACTGGGGTAAGAAAGGAACACCGTATCTGGACCTTGCTGTAACTGAAACGAAGCACTTTCCAGAGGCCAATAAGGTGCCGGGCGAAACATGCTGGTGCCTGGAACAAAGCTGGTTCTGGAACACGGGGTATCACCCCAAAAAAGCCCAGGATATCGTACCCCAAATAATTATAGCAAATAGTAGAAATGCGAATTTTCTGCTTAACGTCGCCCCTGATAAAAATGGTAATATGGAAGACTCTAGTATTAAGACATTAGCGGAAATCGGAAAACTCAATGAGAATATGGATAATAAAAAAACAACCCCCTCTGAAAAGTCGGCTGACGTCATCAGTGGATTTGAGTGGAAATCCGATGTGCCGAAAGATTGTCCTTTTGAGCGATCCGAAACGCTGACCGGAATATTCTTCACCGGTCGCCATAGCGATTATCACTGCGGTGACACATTCTACCCATCCTGGGCAAGTGATGGCAATTTGTATTCGCCCTGGACTGACGGGAGGACCGACGGAATAGTATGTAGTTCCGGAGGAGAAAATGCCAGTACAGGCCACGCAGTGATGATCGGAGATGATCCACTCAAGTTAATCGTCAAGAATACATCTCCTCCCAAAAAGGCTGGCCCAAAGCCTTACGAAGGACGATATCCATGTGGTTCATTGGTTCATAACGGGATATGGTATTATGGCACTTACTGTCTTGGCCCGGCCGGAAGTTATGATCACAAGGAATTCGTATGGAATTGGCCGAACCTGGGACCGATACCGGGATTCCAGATTTCCCGCGACCTGGGCAAGACCTGGACCGATTCGCCGCTTTCGCCGGACAACCCGCTGTTTCCAGAGCCGGATAAGTATCTTGGTCCGGTGAAGATGGGTGCGCCCCACTTCGTGGACTTTGGCCAGAACATGAAGCACTCACCCGATGGCAAAGCATACTTGCTCGGCATGGGCGCAATGGCGGACGATCCAAAACCGCGACCCTGCGTCAAACCAGGTCCTCCAGGCAAAGCGTTTGAGATTAATCCGGGATGTGATGACGATTTTGCGCACGCCAATCTGAGTTGGATCACTGCCGATCAGGTCTATCTCGCAAGAGTGACGCCTTCCCCGGAAACAATCAACAAGCTCGATGCCTATGAGTTCTTTGCGGGACACGATAAGCAGGGCAAGCCTCTCTGGACAGGTGATTTCCAGAAGATCGAACCGCTGATCGAGTGGAACAATCACATGGGATGCGTTACAGCCACATACGTTCCCGGTCTCAAAAAATACCTGATGTGCGTTACCGATGGTTGGCCGACCGTGGCGAAGATGACTTCCTACATCCTGGAGGCTGACAATATCACGGGGCCTTGGCGGATGGTCGTCCACATGAAGGATTTCGGCGAGCAGGCGTACTTTTTGAATTTCCCGAGCAAGTTCATAAGCGAAGATGGCAAAACCCTGTGGTTGTGTTACTCCACGAACTTCAGTAGCGGTTGGAATAACGTGGAGTTGAAGGTCAATCCACCCGGTGGGCGTTATGGTTTGTGTCTGCACGAAGTCAAATTGCTGAAGCCTGCAGCACTGTTGCCGGACAGACCCTGAGTTAGACCGGACATCATGCATGAAACACAACGGGCAACGATTAAAACAAACAAAAGGAGAGAACAATGAATAAGAAAACAACACGAGTAATCGTAGGCGCAGCAGTCGCCCTGTCATGGATGGCGAATGCGGTGATGGCCCAGCAGGCGGATGCGGGCAAGCCGCAAGAGACGTTGAAGGGACCGATCAAGGTCTTCATCCTCGCCGGGCAGTCGAACATGGAAGGCCATGGCGGGGTTATGACGCTCGACAGACTGGGTGAACATCCGACGCATGGGCATCTACTCAAGAAGATCAAGAAAGATGACGGCTCTTTCGTGGTGCGCGATGATGTGTTTGTCTCTTATAAAAAGGAAGACGAACACATCAAGCGGCCCCTGTCCGTGGGCATGGGTGCCTGGGGTAAGGATTGGTTTGGTCCGGAGCTGATGTTCGGCATCGAGATGGGGGATTTCTTCAAAGAGCCGGTCCTGCTGATCAAGACCTGCTGGGGTGGCCACAGCCTGTACGGGAATTTCCGTCCGCCGAGCGCCGGCAAGGCGGCCTATGAGACTGGGTACAAGCCGGAGGAGATTGGGGCATCGTATCGCAAGATGGTGAAAGAGGTGCATGAGTGCCTAGCCAATCTCGATACGGATTTCCCGCAGATCAAGGGGCTCACGCCCGAACTCTGCGGCTTCGTCTGGTTCCAGGGATGGAACGACATGTGTCAGCCCGGC
Organism: uncultured Pirellulales bacterium; assembly: GCA_964537505.1. Classification (GTDB taxonomy): domain Bacteria; phylum Planctomycetota; class Phycisphaerae; order Sedimentisphaerales; family SM23-30; genus DAINBT01. The sequence continues at coordinate 712 of CAZICK010000038.1, read as the reverse complement.
GATACGACTAGGCAGCAGGTGTACGATGAATACTGCCCGAATTTCGTTCATCTGGTTCAGGACTTGCGCGCCGAGTTCAAGGTGCCCAACCTGCCGGTAGTCATTGGAGAACTAGGCGTTGGCGGCGAAAAAGCGGACAAAAACATGATGGATTTCAGAGCCGCACAGGCGAAAATCGCGACATGCCCGGAACTGAAAGGCACCGTGGGGTACGTACGTACTGCGCCATTTTGGTATCCCGAGTTGGATGAATTGCCGGCAAAAATGAATGCGGAGGAAAACCGTGTAAGGAAGGCAGTTGCGCTTAAGCTCAAGGAGCAGTTGAAAGACACGCCGGAAAGCGCGGATCCCAAGAAGATGGAACAGATCATACGAGAAGCCGGTGACAAAGCATTGATAGATGACGCGGCATACCAAAACGCCAAAAAGGAGTCAGACAGGCACATCTGCAACTGGTACTGCCACTATCAGGGAAGTGCCAGGGTGTACTGCATGGTTGGCTTCAGCCTGGCCGAGGCCATGAAGCCGTTGTTGAAATAGCGGATGGGATATTGGAGTATGAGAACACCACAACGAATCGGATCTGCCTTGATGGCTTCGGCCGTACTGCTCATAACGGGCGCAGGCTTAGCGGGTTGTGCGACCTGCGTTAGCCAGAAGATGCCGTGGGAAGATCCGTACTATGCAAAGGATATTTCTGCAACCCAGGCTG
>CAZICK010000037.1:0-34786 GCA_964537505.1 uncultured Pirellulales bacterium | reverse complement strand
GTCAGTTCTTTTTTTCATGCCAAATCTGTAGCCTATACCATGTACTGATTAGTAATTACAGTTGCAAGTCATCCTGAATATGGTCGTTGCAGCGTAATGTGTTTTCTCTAAAAGTTTTGCAAAGATGACGCCAACATCAAAACTATTTTGATGCGTTGATTCTGTTACCTAAGCAGGTTGGAAAGGTGCTTTTGGAGCGGTCGGATCAGCAGTTGGTGGATTTTCAGGCTGATAGACATATCCCTGATGCGTAAGCAAGAGCGAAAAGGCTCTATATTGCTGCTGACGGCACTAGGCTTTGCGGGCATGCCAGTCGATGTTTTGTGTCGGTCTTGCAGGGCGGAAGATGGGTTCTGGCCCCCAGTCGAGTTGAGGGCAGGCTTTTCGCGGAGGTGACAGTTGTTCGCGGTTTTATTTTTTTACTCGTTCGAGGTATTGGCCGGTGCGGGTGTCAACTTTGATTAACTCACCGTTTTCTATGAACGGCGGTATCTGTACGTCCAGTCCGGTTTCGAGGGTGGCTTTTTTGTATTGATTGGTGGCGGTGGCGCCTTTGATGGCTGGCGGCGTGTCGGTTACTTTCAGATCGACGGAACTCGGCAGTACGACCGATACGAGTTGGCCGTTGAGGCTGTGTATCTCGACTTCGATATTGGGTTTGGCATACTTGACGCCTTCGCCGAACATGTCGTTACCCAAGGTAATCTGTTCGTAGTTTTCTTTGTGCATGAAGACGTGTTCGTCGCCGGCGGAGTAAAGATACTCGTATATCTGTTTGTCCACGAATACCTGATCGAGTGATTCTTCAGACCGGATCCGTTTGGTGATGATGGTGCCGTCGAGTACGTTTTTGAGCTTGGTCTGGAGGACGGCGCCTCCTTTGCCCAGTTTCACGTGCTGATAATCGACCACACAACATGGTTTTCCGTCGATTTGGAGTACCATGCCCTTTTTCATTTCCGTTGCTTTGATCATAAATCATGTTTCCTGCAATATAAATGTTGCCAATATTTTCTGTTTGTGCTAGAGTCAGTCACGGTATATTGGATATATTACGTGATTTGGGAGAGGTTGTCAAGCAATTTTTTTGTTCCATAAGGCTGGCAAAGGGTCGCCGGCTGGAATGGTAAAATGGCGAAATTGGAGAAATTACAGCACCAGGAGGTGGCATAGCCACTTTTACTGTTCCATAAGGCTGGCAAAGGGCCGCTGTCGCTGGTCGCTGACTGGAATGGTAAAATCACGAAATTAAAGAAGTTCTAACATAGGAGTATGTTATGTCGGTACGAATGACAGCGGTGGCGGGTCAGTTTTATGAATCTTCGCATAAAGGTTGTCTCGAACAGGTTCAGCAGTTGCTGCCAAGTGAGCCACTGACCGGGCTTCCGGAAAGAATAGTGGCTGGTGTGGTTCCACATGCCGGGTGGGTTTTCAGTGGTGATTTGGCGGCGTTGGTTTTTGCCGCTATCAGGGGGCAGCAGGCGGTGGATACTTTTGTAATTTTTGGTGCGGTCCATAGGGTTCGTGCTTCTTCGCATGGGCTGCTTTACGACAGTGGTCAGTGGGGCAGTCCTCTGGGTGTTATCGATGTGGATGAGGAATTGGCGCAGGCCATTCTTGGCGAGGCGCCCGATATAATCAAGGCCGATACGAGCGTACACTTTCGTGAGCACTCGATAGAAGTGCAGGTGCCTTTTATTCAGCATCTTTTCCCCGACGCGAAGATTGTTCCACTGATGGTTGGGCCGATCCTGGAAGCCTGCGAGATTGGCCGATCAGTTGGCCGAGTGATATCCAGAAGCGATAAGCGGATTGTGGCTGTGGCTTCTACCGATCTTACGCATTACGGTCCATCATATAATTTTACGCCTATGGGCATCGGACCGGAAGCGATCCGCTGGGCCAAGGAACAGAACGATAAGTTTTTTATTAACTTGGCTGTTACTATGCAGGCGGATAAGCTGGTCGAGTCGTCCGGAATGTATAACAGTGCGTGTGGCGCGGGTGCTGTTGCCGGCGCGGTGGGAACGGCTGTGGAGCTTGGGGTTGTGGAAGGTAAGCTGCTGGCCCATACGACCAGTGCGGAGATCGTCGAGAAAAAATACAATCAGCAAAGCATGGACAGCGTCGGCTATGCCGCTATCGTGTTCGGTTTGTAATTGATTAGAAGGCATGAGGCATGAGGCATAAGGAAAGGGCAGATTTCTCTGTCCTGTATCGAACATAAGACGATCAGTTTGAGTTCTTTATTTTGACGGATGGATGTATTTTATGCCCTGACGCCGGCCAGGCGGCGTAACTGCTGTTGCTGAACAGCCGTGCAGATGCGTCTCAGGCCCTCGGCGAGATTATCGTTGGGATTTTTGTTGTTGACGGCATGGAAGCCATAACGGATTTTGTTATGGGACAATTCTCTAATGCTCTTAATGCTGGCGGCGCCGGTGTACTGTTGGTTTTCGTATGATAATGTTACATCCAGTATCGCTCCGATGCGATAATTTCGGTTGCTGATGATTGAAAGGCCGGTTACGCTGACGTCCACAAGCTGACATACATCATCAGGGGCGATCGTGGCGGTCAGTTCCGATATAAGTGTGGAGACGCGATAGCACTGTCGTCTTTCTGCGGAAACTGGTTTGCCGACGGTTGTAAAATCGGCAATTAATTTGTCTTCGTTTTCTCTGACGTCAACGATCTGAGCGGCCTGCTGGGTGAATTCGTGTTTGAATTCGTAGTAAATGGGCAGTTCCTGTCCATTTTCGATAACGAAACCATCACCGTTTACTTCTTCAAGCTCAGCGGTACAGGCGCAAATATTTTGACTTACTTCTGTGACTTTTGCAGGGTGAAGTACGCGGTTATTCGATTCATCGGCGATGCCGAAGAACATTTTGGCGCCAATATGAAGCATTTTTGACATCCTTTCTGTAACTTCACTTTCACGGTTTTTCTAACCCAATTTTCATTCAACAGGGTCTGCTACGCGAAAATGGTTTTTTATATAACTTTGATCGAATAAGTTTTCCGACAAAAGGCCATACTACCGACTGATGTTCACTGGTTCATCCGGTATTGGTGACTAAGGCGCGTTGTAACTGCTTCCGCTGAACGGACGAAGTAATGTGTTCGAGTCCTTCGATAAGGTTATTGTCAGGATTTTTGTTACCGATGGCATAGAGGCCATAACGGATTCGGCCGTCGGCGAGTTTTCTGCGGTTCTGGAATCTGGCTATGCCGAGATATTGTTTGTTTTCGTATGACAAAGCGACGTCAACTACCTTTCCAATATCGTAACTGTTGGTGCTGGCGATTGAGAAGCCGGTTGCGCTGACATCTACAAGCGGGCAGTTGTTGTGGGAGGCGATTTTTACAGTCAAATCAAACATAAGCGTAGAGACCCGGTAATACTGCCGTCTTTCTGCCAAAACAGGTGCCCCGATGGTTGTGAAATCAGCAAGCCATTTGGTTTGGGCTTGCCGAATGGTGACGATCTGTACTGGCTGTTGCACAAATTCGCCGTCGATCTCGTAGTAGATGAGCATTTCCTGTTTGTCCTCGATGCCAAATCCATCTTTTTTTACTTCTTCAAATTCAGCGGTGTAAGCATAAAGATTATGACTGATCTGCATTACTTCGGCCGGATAAAGTACTCGATTGCCTGACGTGGCCGGTGCGCTGAAAAATATCCTGGTGCCTGTTTCGAGCATTTTTGCAATCCTTTTTGTAAGAGTGTTAAAAAAACTGTTTTTGGGCACATTCGGCTGAGCGGTCGCAGTTCAAATTACGCCAAATTGTGCCAGTTCTGCCGTTAGAAACAGATACAATGCGGGTATCGGCAGTTTGAAGGATGCAATTAACCGAAAAACCGACCAATCCGGATGTCAGCGTCGGAAGTTTAAGGTTCCCCAGCGGTTGGTCTGAAATTGCGGATTTTTATGTGGTTTCCAGAGGTTTTGACGGTATTGTCAAGTTAATGTTGTAGGGATAGTAGGGATATTGGTTGTTTTAGGGATAATTTAATTTGTAGGAGCTAAATTCGGGTCTGATTCGGGTCGATAAGAGTTCTAAGGCCCGGTTTTGAGTGGGCAGGCCTTGAATATGATTATTTATCGGGCGAAAGGATTAGTTGTCGTGGTTTGTACCTATGAGCAGAGAAACGCAAAGCGGACGTCGGTGACCTGGCCGGTAAGTCTGTGGCATCCCAAGGCTTTAAAGTTTTTCAATGGTCAGAGCATGGATGTTTCTTCCAGCGGCGCACTACTGGTTCTACCGATGCGAGTGCCCGTTCAAGAAGGCCAGAACGTAGAGTTGAACTTTCCGCGAAGAGAGTCTTTGGCGGAAGTTAAAGGTTGTTCGGCCCGGATTAAAAGGGGTCGGGTTATTCGTATCGACCGAGACGAAACTCTCAAATCGGCTACGATCAAAGTGGCCTTGGAGTTTTATCCTAAATCGGCAGGGGCCGGGGCCGAATAGGACACTGCAGAGCCTACTCTATTGGACCTCAGGGAGAGTCAACTGTTTCTGCTCAAAAGGAATCGGGTAAGCGGTTATCCATAGTTCCGGTTTGAAATCGCTGGGGGAATTTCTTAGTCCCAACACGACCGCATCGATTTGGGCCCCTTTCATGTCATTCGTCAGAGGGACATAATAGGTGTAGTTGGAACTTGCTCTACTGGCGGGATATTCCCAGGCGTTACTGGGATAGGACACACTTCGGTCGGGAGCGCCGAGGGGTTTGCCGTTTACCCTGACGGCGGCGTAGGCCCCCTCCTCGCCATGTTCGCCTTCCAAGGCGATGGCAAGATAGCTGCCTTTGGGAATCTCATTCAAGGTAAAGGAGTGCGACCAGGCATTTTGGATACTGACCTGGCGGTAGGTGCTGAACAGGTTGGAGGCCCGCCATCGAGAACGATCGACCATTTTACCGCTCGCAAGAACCATGGATTACCATACAGTTGCGGAGCAAGCAGCAAGCCACGGTTAAATCCCTGCAAAATCAAATCATCCTCCCAATAGTCGAGACAGGAAGAGATGCAAACGCCATGGTCTTCGGTTAGTCTGATCAGCCCGGGCACGACCATGCGGGAAATGGCCCCGGCCCGGTGGTGGGGTGCAGTCTGCCGGTTGGCCATGTGGACGTCGATGTAGGTTTCGTCCCCCCCCATAAGCTCAGTTGTCGCATACGGGGCGCCTATCCCCAATTCGAGGCGATGGTTAAGCAGTATCAAATCGGGGCTGTATTCCCGGCATTCGGTCATCATGCGAACGAAAGCCTCCTGTTTTTCGGGGCGCAATGGCCCAACTACGCCGTCAAATTTCAGTAATACGAAATCGTAGTCCCGGCAAAGCCTGACCATCATATCGATCCTCGCCTGCTCCTGTTGGGGGGTATCGCCGAAACCGTCCGGCCCTCCCCATGTACCCAGCCTGGTGTTCATCGACTTGGCTTTCTGGTAAATGGGATCGAAACCATTGGGAAACTGGCGTTTGAATTCCCTGGAATCCATACTGCCATACCAGCGTGCCTTATCGATGGCGCCGGCGCTTATGACATAAATGCCCAGCACCATTGCGTACTCGTCATGGAGCCATTTGAAGAAGTCAAGATTAGTGAGGGTCTGCTGCTACGTGCTTCCTTCGTGAGTATTGTTTATCCAGGAACAATATTGAGATTTCGATGGTGTTTTCTCGTGAGCTCCTGGAAATACTTTTTTCTGTCCATTTTCGTCAGCCAGGGACATCCGGCATAACAAAACAAAGGAAAACAAACATATTGCCATGATTTTGGAAGTGGTTTTTATCGAAAACATATAACACTCTTTTCTTGTCGTGCGACTCGCATTTTTTCTTGTGTGTTGCTTATAACACATCACTGCTAATCTTCCGCCTAATGATAACGCATAATGCTGTTAAGGGAACCTCTAAAAAATCATTTTCATGCCAATTGGGTGACGATTCCTGGCAGGGCCAATCAAAAACAGATCACGAGTTTTATTTTCACAAAACTTTTCGATTTGTTGCATAAAGCTAAGCACTTATCAGCAGTTTATACAGCGGAATGTAGCCTATTCTGGCGGTTTTAATTTATGTCAGGGCAAACCAAAAGCCTTGTAAGCTCCTAATTCACAAGGTTTTAGCTCAACTCCCCGAAAGCAACTCTCTTCGTAAGTTCCAAGCCAGTTTGGGGTTAGCAATCCGGGGAAAAACTGGGCCTCGGAGAGGATTTACCTCATTGTCATCATATTTAAATATCTCAAGCGGAAATAGAAAAATTTTATTGACATCTCCAAAAGGATTTATAATAATCCATATCCACGATATGCACAGCCGTGCATATCGCTTGTGTGTGATTTGTTGTATCGCTGGCCAAGCGACGGTAGCCTGAGAATATAACCAGCATTGTTTACCTACGTTATGATTAAAAAGTATGACATTTTCCCCAAGCCTATCCTACAGTTGCACTCACGACATGTTCAGGGATTCACCCTGTTAGAACTTATCGTAGTTATAGGAATAATATCGTTATTATTGAGCATTCTTTTGCCAGCGATGGGGCGGGCGAGGAGTTCTGCCAGACAAGTCGTTTGTCAGAGTAATTTGCGTCAATGGGGTCTGGCTTTCCATTTGTATATTCAGGAAAATAACGATTACTATCCGCATATTGATGGTTTAGATCGCCAAGGTGACGAACCTCCTATGACAAGTGCCGACAGGGCAGATCATTTTGGCTGGGTGGATATGCTCCCGCCCACCTGGGGTGACAAACCCTGGCGCAATTACAAACCCTGGCATTATCCCGCAGAGAATACTTTTTTTCAGTGTCCATCAGCGAAACTGGCCCCGGAAAGCCTTTATGGTTATCGTCCACTGCGTAACGGTTATTTTTCCTATGCTATGAACTCATGCCTGGAGTTGGATGAAAATTGCTGGCATCATCCGGATGATGACAGTGGTCCCATGCCCAGTTTTCTCCACAGCGGAAATATCCGGCAGCCGGCAGCGGTATTTCTGCTTTTCGATCAATTGCTGGACCCTCGGCTGGGGTACAACGGTGAACATTACAATCGTTCCGCGGGAGCACACTGCGGCAGCTATCCAAAGTCTTTTAGTGCCCGTCATGCTCGGGGATCGGAAAAGCTTGGCGGTTCTATCTTGTTTTGTGATGGGCATGTTCAGTGGCAAAGCTCGGTTTGGAAAGCCGACTGGCCCGATGACCTGGAAGTTCCTCCCCGTACGGATCATAACTGGTATCCCTATCCTCCCTGAGATCAAGAAATCTATCTGGTAGCAAAATGGAAGAGGAAAAATCAATGAAAGATCGGAATATGACAACAGATTATAGGAATAGAATGAGCATTTTGAATGCCTATAAAAGGCGGCTAACGATGGCTTCACATTACATTTGTTGTTTAATATGGATTTTGCCTTTACTGGCCGGCATAAGTTTTCCCAATTCGGCAGAGGCGCAGTTCAAATCAATTTATCAAATACAATACAGTACTGCTACAGACGGCAGTAGTCCGCTTAATGGACAAATAATTGATTGTAGCGGTGGTGTTGTTGTGTACAAGATGGTTCGGTCAGTCCCACGATTACTACTTTACGATCCTGATTATCCGGACGGTTGGGGAAGTATCCAGGTCAAGGATCGTTATAACATTACTGATTATTTCGAGGGAATCGAAGTTGGAGACGGGGTAGAGTTGCAACATGTTCAGGTGGAAGATTTTAGAGGCACTACCTTCCTCCAGCTTGATCAGGCGAATAACCCCATAATCACAGTTATCAGCAGTGATAATCCACTTCCCTCAGCTTTACTACTCGACCCAAATCAGATCGCCGCTCCTTTGCCTGACGGCAGTGGAGATTATTTTGTCGCTGATCATTTCGCGGAAAAGTATGAATCACTTTTGGTGCGGGTGGAAAATGTCATGGTTACCCAAATGGGGCTGGGCAAAGCCCAGGATAATTATGAACTGACCAGTATTAGCAATCAAAACCGCTGCTGGGCCGCAGACTTTTACAACGAGGATCGTGATACTTTCAATCCTTATTTCGATAATGTACAGTTGGGGCAGAAGTTTTGTTTTGTGGAAGGAATGCTCGAACAATACACAAAAATCTCCGACGGGTTCGACTATTATCAGATTATGACACTTTGTGCCGACCATTTGAAATTGCCTTCCACCGCAGATCTTAATGACGACTGTAGGGTTGATATGATTGATTTTGACATATTTTCCAGCTATTGGCTGACGACAGACTGTGGCTCATCGCAATGTTGTGAACGTGCCGATTGCAACCATGATAACACCCTGGATTTGACCGATCTGGCTTGTTTTGTCAATGGGTGGCTTGACGGCGTCGGTGATTAATATGATTTTAAACGTCCTAACTATCACAAGAACATTACTTTTTAAGGAGAACGAAATGAAAAAAAATGACGACACTTAAGGAGATGAATGCTTGTAAATTTGATTGTTGCTCGTTCTAGTAAAGGACTCAGAACGTGGCTCAGAAAAAAAACTAATTTTGAAAAGGAAAAACAGGAGAAATAACGATGAGGAAATGTGTGTTGTTCAAAATGTCTTTGGTAATTGTTATAATGTTTACGACGTCTCTTTGCGCTGATGTTCTCAGCATTTATGATATACAGTACACAGCCGATCCATTGGGCGATAGCCCGCTGGCTGGTTCCATTGTTGATTGTGCTGGTGGTGTAGTTTTGGATAAATTCATCGGAGGAAAAACCAAACTGACGATTTACGATGAAAACAATCCGGATGGCTGGGGTGGTATTTTTGCAGTCACGCTTGGTGCGGAGTTCGCTGACATTGAGCCAGGCGATGTAGTGTCATTTTCCTCGATGCTGGTAGAGGAATATCGCGGTAACACCCAATTGGTATTTGGCGAGAATTCTGCTTTTAGTATAATCGATACTGCAGCAGCTTTGCCGAGTCCGCTGGTAGTTAATCCCGCGGATATAGCCTATCCTCCTGATGCTGTGCATGCCGCTGAAAAATATGAAGCCATGTTCCTGCAGCTTCAAAATGTCACTGTTACTGATATGGATTTGGGTAAGGCATCCGACAATTATGCCCTGCAGGATGCCACAGGTACCTGCTGGGCTACTGATTACTACATAAGTGATGAAACTGGCAGTACTTATCACCCTTATGTACATATTGGTGCCAATCTCGACAGCGTAACCGGTATTTTGGAACAATATGTCAAAAACGAATGGGATTATTATCAGATTTGTACCAATGATTTCAGCAGCGTAGTTCCGGAACCTGGAAGTATAATGCTGTTTTTGCTGGGAGGGGGCATGGCTTTTCGCCGACGCCCTCGCTGTTAATGACCAAAATCACAATATGCAGAGTGGTAACCCATTAAATAACAACAACATAGGGAAAATTGACAGGAGGGCGGTTACTAGTGTGAATACAAAAGTATCCGCCCTGCCTGAACTTAAAATTATCCGGTTTTTTTATAATGTTTTAAAAATTTGTTGACAAGCAAGGTATTGTTTAGCTATTAATATCGGCAGTAGTTTTGCAGTTTCAAAGCCGTGTTATGTAAGGAGATTGGTAATGAAAAGGCAGATTGTTTTTGGATGGTTGTTTTTCAGTGCCTTATGGGGAATTTCTGAGGTTGTATTGGGCGGTTCCCTGTTTGGCTACGAAATCCCCTATGCTTCCATTCCCCTGACGGTTATCGGATTCTTAGTGTTGTCGCTGGCCCGTATTTTTTTGCCGTATTTTGGCATGGCTGCCATGATCGCTATCGGCGCCATGCTTTTTAAATTCTTGAACGCACCGCTTTACAAATGTCATTATTTGGGTATTCTTGTAATGGGCATTTCGTTTGATGTGTTTTTTTCCTTGTTTAAGATAAAACAGCGATGGTTGTCTGCCGTTGCCGCCGCTTATTTCAATAATCTAGCCTTCGCAGTATTGATGATCTACATTATTCACTATCAACCCTGGATTCAGAACAGTGTTGAAAAACTCCTCAACCATGTCCTGATTAGTGGTACCGCCACTGCACTTCTATCAGCAATCTTGGTGCCTCTGTGTTTCAGGCAGGCTGAAATCCTGCGGTTGAAAAACCCGACTCCGTTTCAGTGGAGGCCGAGCCTGGTTCCTCGCATTATTTCACTAGCGTCAACTTTGTTCTGGGTAGGTAGCCTGGCGGTGTTTGGTTATCATATTCTCTAACAGAATTGATGAACGACAAAAAAAATCTTGACGATAGCGGATTGGTCTCAGTCAGCCCATTATTCCTATGGACTGGCCCACGCCATGCAGGTAAAACCTCCAGGCTTGTCAAACTCGAATCATCTGCTCGAGGACAAGGTCTGTACATAGCTGGGGTGCTCAGTCTTTCTATTTACAGCCAGGGTAATCTGGTTGGTTTTGATCTGCTCGATATTACCACGCGGCAAAAACAGCCCTTGGCTCGTCGCAACTTGATGCCACAACAAACAGAGAAATTCGACTTCGAGTATGATACATTCCGCTGGGGAAACACTATTCTCACCCGTACCGATACTCAAAAGGCGCACTTAATAATTATTGATGAATTCGGCCCACTTGAAATGCGAGGATTAGGATGGCGACCTGCCATCGACCAGTTGATCGAGTCCACAAAAACACCGTTATTGGTAGTAGTACGAGACAGTATGGTTTCAGCCGTACGCAAATTATTCCTTTCGCGGTTTGTTGTTGCGGTACCTTTCGATCTCCCCGACGCTATTCTGCAGGTAATCAATGCAATAAAACACTATCATGGGGCGAGAGCAAACCAAAATTGCCGGGACTGGAAACGGGGACGCAGCCAGTTTTTTGGAAATCTGGGGACAATCACCTAGAATGTATTCTTGATTCCATTATGCCTAAAAAAACCTTAATTTGCCAAAGGCAAATCAGATAAAAACAGGTTTAAACAATTAAATGCGTTTGTCCAATTCACGCTGAACCAGTACACCCGGTCGAGTTGGGAGATGCTAAAATGCCGGGGCTTGATGTCGGTGCCATTATGGAACTGAAAATGTTTTTACAAAGCTTTTTTAAGGTCCGACAGCGAGGTAGTACCATTGGTCGTGAGGTCTTGGGCGGGGCGTCAACTTTTGTGGCGATGAGCTATATCATTTTCGTTCAGCCGGCGGTGCTGAGTATGTGCGGTACGGGTGGTATGGATGCTTCAGCGGTAATGTTCGCCACTTGTTTCTGTTCTGCGCTGGCATGTGTGGTCATGGGTTTACTGGCTAATTTGCCGATCGCGCTGGCGCCGGCTATGGGACATAACTTTTTCTTTGCCCTGATGGTTTGCGGTCTGAGCACCGCCGGCGGATTCAACCTGACCTGGCCCGAAGCGCTGGCAGCCAACTTCATTGCCGGGATATTGTTTCTGGTGATTTCACTAACGGGCATTCGTGCCGTTGTTATGGACGCCATCCCCGAATCGCTCAAGTATGCCATTGCCGTGGGCATTGGTTTGCTGATCACTTTTGTCGGGCTCCAATGGGCAGGCATCATTGTCGGCAAACCGGTAACCTATGTAACGCTCGGCAATCTCAGTAATCCCGTTACATTATTGAGTTTATTCGGCTTGGCGGTAATTGGTGTATTGTTAGCGTTTCGTTTTCGCGGCGCGATTCTGCTGGGAATGCTGATAACAGCGGCGGGCGGATATCTGGCCGGTAAGGTTTGGGGAGATAACTGGGGTTATGTCTTGGTTGCAGGCGCTTCGCCGGGCACTTTTCCTGACATCACCGCTACCGCGGGCAAATTCTGGGGCGGCCTGGGCCTACTTTTTGGCGGCAGTCACAACATAGCACAGGTGGCATTGGTTATTTTCACGTTTCTGCTGTTGGATGTTTTCGATAGTATCGGCACCCTTATAGGCCTGGGCGAACGGGCCGGACTGATGCAGGACGGCAAACTGCCGAAGGCTCGACAGGCAATGACAGCCGATGCCATCGGAACCATTTCCGGCACCATAGTGGGAACCAGTACCATTACCAGTTATATCGAATCCAGTGCCGGCATCGCTGTTGGGGCGCGAACAGGGCTTGCCTCGATAGTTACCGCGTTATTGCTGTTGATTTCGATATTCGCTTATCCGTTGGTAAGTGTTTTGGGAACCATGGTGGAGTTGCCGGCCGGACAACTTGGCTCGCACCTGGTCTGTCGGGATGATTTTTTAAATCTCGTGCAGTGCTATCCGGCAGTAGCTCCTGTGCTGATCGTTATTGGTTGTTATATGCTGCCAGTGGTCCGCAAGATCGACTGGGAAGACTTTTCCGAAGCGCTGCCCGCCCTCTTAACGATCCTCGTAATGCAATTGGCTATAAGTATAACCGACGGCATTGCGTGGGGATTTATCTCATACACCCTGCTGAAAGCGTGCACCGGCAAGGCCCGGCAGGTCCCTGCGGTCGTTTATGTGTGCTCGGTATTATTCGTACTATACTACGCCTTTGCAAGAGTCTGACATCCTCAAAAATATTCTTGATAGCGGCCAAGAACGGTTGCAAATCGTGATTATCCTGTTACTATACGTTTATCTGCTTTTTCGATAAGAATCATAAGGAGTAATTAGTCATGAAAAAAACAAAGTTATTATCAACACTGTTGACTTATTGTGAGCGTAAAACAGCATGTACGCTACGGACCAGTCGGACACTGGTTATGATTTTGGCGGCGTTATGCACCCAAATCAGTTACGCCGACTATCATCGCATTTCCAAATATGGCATCGAGGTTAAATTTAACGTGCCCACTCGGGAATTGACAATCGATGCCAGCAGTGCCGGACCGATACTGGAGCATTGTGTGGTGCGGGCCGGCATCGGCGGACTTGACATATCGTCCGACAACCGGCAACTCTCCTGCGCCGTCACCATCGACGAATCAATGCCACAAATGACACTGCTTTTGGCCGACAAGCTGACTGTGCGAATTCTTATTGACAACAAAACAACGGTTACCGTTCGCACTGAAGGAAAATTACAGGGGTTAGCCGCCTTTCATGGCCGGACAGCTACAGGTAAAGAGGTGACCCCAGCCATATTGAATGCCCAACAGGCCAAAGACAAACATGTGCTTTTCACCACCCTGGGACCAGCCGACTTTCAGAATGTCAGGTCGATGTTTTACCCGGAGCTTGATTTTGCGATGACAGCCGAAGGAACCACCGACACCAGATGGCAATGGGAGAACGGCTGGCACCTTAACACAAAAGCACCTGCCGACCAGGACCTGCTAAAGCTTACTATTTGTCGTAACTACTACCGCGACGAACTCGACATTCGATACTATGCCCCCCTGCACAAGCGAAGTTACTGGAATACCGCCCCGGTAGTGGCCATGACCTGGTATGGCATCAGGGGCTGGGAGGCAAAACCGGCCCAGAAAAAAGAATGGTTATACCCCAACATCGACTGGGTCGCCGAACACTTGCTGCCTTATGCCGAAACGCTCATCTTTCAGCTTGACGACAACTACCTTTTCTCGGACGACAAATACATGCGGGATATTTCAGACTACATACGATCTAAAGGCATGATCCCCGGCATCTGGTTCACGCCTTTCACTCATACCGCCCCGGACCAGGGCGAGCAGCAGGCCCGCCAACACCCAAAATGGTTCCTGCATGACAGCCGTGGCAAGCTGTTGGAAAATTTCGGAGGCCAGAACTGGGGCTTCATAGGAAATGGCGGTTACGTGTTGAATGTCAGTAATCCCGAGGTTGTTAGCGGTCCCTACGGCGATTTTTGGCGTAAGGTCAGCGAAACATGGAATTACGATTTCTTCAAAATTGACGGCCAACCGCCTGTCAGCGTACTATATAGCAAAGCTGCCGACGGCGGCGGATTGGAAGGCTATCGTAGCGGATTGAAAATTGCCCGAAAGATCGTCGGGCCTGACAAATTTATCAATAGCTGTTGGGGTACGCCTACCGCCGCGATTGGGCTGGTTGATGGCTCACGTACCGGCGGCGATACCGGTGATGACAAACATGCGATCGACGTCATCTTACAGTGGAATTTTCTCAACAATCTCGCATGGTGGTGCGATCCGGACGCCGCCGCAAACCTGTACAAAAGTCCTGTCGAGCCTGCCCGGCTCAACGCTCAGGCACGCGTCCTGACAGGTCAGCAATTCCTCACCGACGACATCTGGACAAAAGTACCCCAGCCGATCAGACGCGTTTGGCAGCAGTCGTTTCCCATGCTCGATATTCGCCCGGTAAACCTCTACCCAATTAAAGACAATTGGAAAGCGTACGATGTATTCGACCTGCGTATCGCCAGGCCATACCGAACCTGGGATGTCGTGGGACTGTTCAACTATGATGAAAAACCGGCGAGCAAAGAGCTTGACCTTTCTCGTTTACCTCTCGAAGCGGAAGAAGTATATGTATTTGAATACTGGAGTTCGACATATCTCGGCCGGTTCCGCCGCGACGCGAAGATTACCCGGCCCATGAAAGAATACGAGGGACAGGTTTTCTCGATAGTTCCTGTTGTTGATGATCGGCCGGTACTGATCTCAACCAGCAGACACCTCACCCAGGGCGGACTCGATCTGGAAAAACTCACTTGGCACGAAAACGCGAATAACTGGGTTGTAAGCGGCCGATCTACGCATCTCGTTGCCGGCGACGATTATGAGCTACTTTTTGTCCCCGGCAGCTATCGTGTCAAAGACGCCGCCAGGAAAACCTCAGCCGGCGACGAACCGCTCACGATTACGCCGAACGACAATATCGTACGCGTGAAATATCAATCCCCAGCCAGCGACAATTTCGATTGGACCATCACCTTCGAACCAAAAAATTAAACGATGCTATTGACCGTAGTAATAGCGAGATATAAGGAAGCAAAAAATGGCCATGGACACGGCTGGTGTTCTACTTTTACCGCAGATTGAAGACTTGCTCGAAATCCTCCATCAGCATGGAACCATTCCAGCTTTATGGCAATTCCCCTAATGGAAACCGAACCTAAAAGAAAATTAACTCATGTTGGTGTTCGCTTAATCGTTTTATGAATAAAGTTTGGAGAAAGATGATGGTCCAGCTTGGTCTTATTTCAATTGCCGGCATAATCGGCGTTGGCAAGACCACTCTTGCTGAAAAGCTTGCCCGGATTTTATCCGCTCATCTTATTCGTGAGGAATACGACAAGAATCCATTTCTGGCCCGCCAGTTCGCCGGCGAAAAAGACGTTGCTTTACCCTCGGAGTTGTTTTTTCTGATGAGCCGTGCCTGCCAACTCGCTGTGGAAGCGATAAGTCCAGTGGACACAGCCGTTTGCGATTATATCTTCCAGAAAAACCGCATCTATGCCCGGTTGTTCCTTGATTCTCATCAATTCGATCTCTATGATGAGGTGGAAAGAACCGTCCAACCAAATATTGCTGTCCCGCAGACTGTGATCTACCTTTGCGATACAGTCGAAAACTGCCTTGATCGCATCGCTTTGCGCGGTCGCGATTTCGAAAGTGTTATCACCGCTGAGTGGCTGGATCGGTTGAGCGGAGCTTATGACAAGCTTTTTGAAAACTGGTCCGCCTGCCGTGTGCTCCGCATTGATTGCTCCCAGTGCGATCTTCGTCAAAATAAAACCGTAAAAGTTATTGCCGACCGGCTCTTAAACAACAAATAATAAAATACGTTAGCGGATTGAAATATGATTATTGTAGAAACAATCGATCAGGCTCGTCAGGCCGTCGCTCAGGCTCGTAGCGACGGCAAAACCATCGGACTGGTACCCACCATGGGCGCCCTGCATGAAGGGCATCTTGTTCTTATTCACCGCTGTCTTGATGAGTGCGATTTCACCGTGGTGAGCATCTTTGTCAACCCCACCCAGTTCGGTCCCAATGAGGACCTCAAGAGTTATCCCAGTCCTTTTGAAACTGACTGTTACAGATGTCGGGAAATCGGCGTCGATCTGATATTTGCTCCGCCGGTTCGCCAAATGTATCCGCAGGAGAATCTTAGCTGGGTCAAAGTGGACAAAATCACCGACCACCTGTGCGGCACATCGCGCCCGACACATTTTCGTGGCGTATGTACGGTCGTGACCAAGCTGTTTAACATTATTCATCCACAAATCGCGTATTTCGGCCAAAAGGACGCTCAGCAGCTTAGGGTTATCCGTCGTATGGTTGCCGACCTGAACATGCCGGTCGAAATCCGTGATTGTCCGACGGTCCGTGAATCTGACGGTCTGGCCATGAGCAGCCGTAACGCTAACCTCAATCCCGCCCAGCGCCGGCAGGCATTGTGCTTATCGCAATCGCTGAACCTTGCCGGCGAACTGGTCAACGCCGGTACTGTCGATTGTGCCATTATTATCGAAGCCATGAAAGCCGTCATCGAAAAACAGCCCGATGCTCGCATTGACTATATCTCTATTGTTGACAATGAGTTACTGCAGCCGATAGATCAGATTGACAGGGCCGCCATTGTTGCCTTGGCTGTTCATATCGGCTCGGTTCGACTGATTGACAACATTATGGTGGACCCGGCGGCCAAAAACATATAGAATATACGCTGCTGTGCCCGATTTTTGGAAATATGTCATATTGGGATGATATGCGTACCAGACTATTAAAATCAAAAATTCATCGTGCTACGGTAACCGATGCGAACCTGGATTACGTCGGCAGTATCACCATCGACGAAAATCTGATGGACGCGGTCGGTATCATCCAGTATGAGCAGGTGCTCGTAACCAACATTACAAATGGTACCCGACACGAAACTTACACCATAACCGGACCCCGAGGAAGTGGCATGATTTGTATCAACGGGGCTGCCGCTCATCTGGCTGGGGTCGGTGACAAGATAATCATCATGGCCTTTGGGGATTTTGAGAAAGAAGAAATCGCCGGGCATAAACCTAAAGTCGTATTAGTCGATGGAAACAACAAACCCGTAAGCAGCATAAGCGAACGCACCTCAGCGTATCGGGACAAGGTAACGCGTTCAGTTAAAAACTTATAACCGGTTATTGAACCTATGCATCCGGAACTATTTACCCTTCCTTTTGTAAACCTTACCATACAAACCTACGGCCTGATGATAGTCCTTGGGTTTCTGGCGGCGTTGTTTCTGGCGCGGCGACTTTGCCGACGGTTGGGAGAAAACCCCGATCATGTCACCAATTTCTGTACTTACGCAGTGCTGTTCGGCATTATCGGAGCCCGACTGTTCCACGTAATACACAATTGGGCCGACTATCGTGACGATCCAAAGGAGATTTTTGCAATATGGACCGGCGGGCTGGAATTCGTCGGTGGTTTTGTTGCGGCTTTTGTGGTTATGGTCGTTTATTTTCGCAGTAAGAAACTTTCCATCCTGAAGTTTTTGGACATCCTCGCGCCGGCCCTGATGCTGGGGTTGTCCTTCGGGCGTATAGGTTGCTTTTGTAGCGGTTGCTGTTTTGGCGCTCCCAGTGATCTACCCTGGGCCGTCAGATTCCCGACTTTTGTCAGTCACAGTCAAACAATCGACGGCGAGAGTATCGTCGGACTAAGATACAGCACACCTTTTTATTATCAAATCATCACCGACCGGGATCGGCGTTGCGAGCCACTACTGCGACTTGCCGACGACTATTACGACGGCTATACCGACGATAACGGGCATTGGGTCAGCCGCCTTGACCTTATCGACCCCGATCAACAAGACAAATTTCACCTGTATCCCAAACAGCCCGGGCTTCTTACCAGCGAACAGTTGAAAAAATTGGGCGATGGTACTTACCAAATGACGCCGATCCATCCGGCCCAGCTCTATTCCAGCGTCAATGCGTTGATATTATGTTTGATATTGTATCTCTTGTTCCGCCGCCGCCGTTTCAACGGACAGATATTCGCCTTTATGTTGATTTTTTACGGTATTGCCCGTTTCTTTCTGGAATCGCTTCGTAATGACAGTCCCCTTGAATTTGATGGTTTGACCATCTCTCAGAACATCTCCCTGATCATCATTCCCATCGGTCTTATTATGCTGCTGCTGTTGCGCCGACACCGGGTCAGTTAACAGTCCATAACCTTGTCCCCGCCTTATCTTACTGATTCACAACTCTACATCTCTACTCATCCACTCATATACTCATATATTTTTCACTTGTTCTGTCCCGCAAAGCGGGTACACTATTCCATCATGGAACAGCGAGAAAAAAACGCAAAATCTGCTGCCTTTCCTTTGCTCGTCCCCAGCCTGACGGTGTTTATTTCAAGTTTTTGTATTATGGTGCTGGAACTGGTCGCCGCCCGGCTGATCGCCAGGCACATCGGCTCATCCCTGTACACATGGACAGCCGTTATCGGCGTAGTATTGTCTGGTATATCTTTGGGCAATTATCTTGGGGGGCGAATCGCGGATATGTTTCAAACTCGCAAAATTCTGTCTCCGCTTTTTGCAATTTCGGCGGCTACTTGTGCGCTGGTTGTAATCCTGAACAATATCGTGGGCGAATGGACATGGTTATGGCAGTTCAGTTGGCCCACGCGGGTTTTCGTTCATGTTTTTCTGGTTTTTATGTTGCCCTCGACCATTTTAGGAACGATCAGTCCGGTAGTAGCGAAAATGGCACTTGACAGTGGATTGCCCGTCGGAAGAACAGTAGGGGATATCTACGCCTGGGGCGCTGCCGGCAGTATCGCCGGCACGTTTACCACGGGATATTGGCTGATCGGGGCAATGGGTACCATAGCGATCGTCGGGACGGTGGGTGGCACACTTTTATTGATGGCCGTACTCTACTTGACGCCTATGATGAAACGCCATACTGCTTCTTGAGCCGGGCGAGTTCTGCTTTTAACTGTTCGATCACCGCAGCATAACTCATATCGTCATAACGGTTGTGCAGTTCCCTTGGATCTGTCTGCAGATCATAAAACTCCCATTCATCCACCCCGTAAAAATGCATAAGCTTGTATCGTTCGGTACGTACACCTTCATGCTTGGCCACATTGTGCTCCCCGATCCCGTAATAATGATAATAAATGGACTTCCGCCAGTTGCCCGGCTTTTTACCTTTCAACAGTGGCACAAAACTACAACCCTGCATATCGTCCGGAACCGCATGGCCGGCCATTTCAAGAAAAGTGGGGCCAAAGTCGATGTTCTGGGTGAGGCTCTCGATTTTTGTACCGGGCTTGATAACCCCGGGCCAGCGTATGACAAAAGGCATATTCAAAGATTCCTCATACATCCAGCGCTTGTCGAACATATCGTGTTCGCCCAGATAAAATCCCTGGTCCGAACTGTAAATGACAATCGTATCTTCAGCCAATCCCGATTTGTCAAGGTAATCCAGTAATCGGCCGATATTGTCATCCAGCGACGCAATACAGCGAAGGTAATCTTTGATGTATCGCTGATACTTCCAACGTACCAGGTCGTCACCCTTCAAATTGGCCTTTCGGAAGGCTTCGTTTTGGGGATTATAGGCGTCATCCCATTTTTTCTTCTGCTGATCCGTCATGCGGTCATAGTTCCCTTTGTACCAGCGGTCATCGTATGGTTTGTCGCTATCGCCGCCGGGATATACCTGCAGATCGTATGCCATCAGCAGGTGCTTACTAATGGTCATCTCGTTCTTGCCGATAGAACTTGTTCGGCTGCTGTAATCATCAAACAGCGTCTGGGGCTCTGGAATATCAACATCATCATACATCGTCAGATGGTCAGGACCGGGCAGCCATGATCGATGCGGCGCCTTGTACTGACACATCAGCATGAACGGCTTGTCATCCGTGCGCTGCTGTTCTTTCAGCCAATCGAGAGCCAGATCGGTTATAATATCGGTGTTATAACCCTCTATTCTTCTTTTGCCCTGCGATGATATGAAATCGGGATTGTAATAATCGCCCTGCCCGGGGAGAATATCCCAGTAGTCAAAACCAGTCGGATCGGAACCCAAATGCCATTTACCTATCATAGCAGTCTGGTAACCGGCTTTCTGCATAAGTTTAGGGAACGTCTGCTGTGAACCGTCAAACCGCTCATTATTGCTTTTCTGACCGTTGAGATGGCTGTGTTTGCCGGTCAGTATCGCTGCCCGGCTGGGCGCGCAAATCGAGTTGCAACATGTGTTGTGCAGCAAAATAGCGCCTTCATTGGCGATGCGATCTATATTCGACGTCTGGTTAATCCTGGAACCATAGACGCCGATCGCCTGGCAGGCATGGTCATCTGAAAAAATGAAAAGTATGTTAGGTTTCTTCTTATTTGCACCTTGACCCAGTGAAAAGCACCCCGGCAGCGATGAAGCCGCTATGCCTGCTCCAACCCCCAATGTCAAATCCCTGAGAAAATCCCTGCGATGATAGTTATTCCGTCTCATCATCCAACCCTTTCATATACGGACAAACAACCTTTGCCTCGCCCTGATTAAACTTATTTTTCATCCTTATCTTTAGCCTTAAATAGATCACCCAAACCTTTCTTGATGTCTTCTCTCACTTTCTGGGTTTCTTCGAGCACTTTTCCCGTGGCTTTTTCACCTTCTTTAAGAACTTCGCCGGTTCCCCCGAGAACGGCTTCCGCCGCCGCCCCCAGGCTCTTCAACTTGTCACCCATCGGCCCTATGATCTCATCCGGAAGTATCCCCACCCCCTGTTTCGCGATACCTTCCACTATCGCCAGAAGAATCTTACTGCTCAGCATGGCAATATCCAGTTTGTCATCGGACCCCAAATCTGTCATCGTAATTGGAGAAAGTTTCATGGTAAGCGTATCCTTCTTACCGGGAATCGGCAGCAGTTTCACTTTAACCGCCACTTCCCTGATCTCCAGCTTCTTGACCGAAAGTTTTTTAGCGGGCTTTTCGGAGACTTCTTTTTCGGCCTCCGCCTTGGCCGATTTGGGCGACATCCCGTTAAGCACTTCCTGAATATTATTAGTAAGCCCTTTCTGCTCCAGCACCACACTCACTTTTTCCAGAAAAATATCTTCAATCCTCACCGTATCCGACAGTACCGACAACACGGCCAGATCGACTTTCGCCTCACCCACTTCGAGCATCTTTTTGTTCTGATAACCGGCTGGATTATCTACAATAAGATTCTTGACACCCGCTTGACCTGCCAGAATAGATAGATTTACTTCCTCTACCGCTACTGGAACCTTCATCGCCTGCGTCGCCCCCACCTCGACTCCGGTCTTCATTGCTTTGCTGCCAAAAAAATGGAAAGCCACAACCAAACCAACGATCACGACCAATATGACGATACCAATTATTCGCAATGTCTTGAAAACTTTCATAACTTTCTCCTAAGGTATGAGCTACAACAAAAAAAGTGCGACACATAGGGCCGCGTAGGCGAAATCGCACTGCTAAAAGATCCAGCCAACGCCCAGAATATATTTTGTATCGGTGGTGCTGACGTTTTGCCCGGGCGTTGAATCATAGTCGAGGATAGCCCTGAAATTAGCGAACATGGATTGAGTGATAGAAGCTCTCAGTTCGGCATCGGCAGTTAGAAAATAATCAGACATACTGCCGAAACTGGGGTAGTAGGTCAGATTATGGAGGAAGGTGAATTTTTCGGTGATCTTCCTATCGAAGTGATAGCCTATCTGCAGGGACATTTCATCGGTCTGAGTGATTTCATCATCGTAGGTATATTTCTCGCACAATTCAGCCAAACCGACATCGGTGTTGAAGTGCATTTTATCCTCGTCGATCAACTGGTAGCCGATACCGAGGCCGGCAATGATACGGCGGTCCAGGTTAGCGATATGATCTTTTTTGAACGAGCCGTTGACGAAGCCGTAGGTTTTGGGGGCGAAGAAGTAATCGTATTTGCCGCCGATGATAAAACTCTCTTCGGTGGTTACTTTTTCCTTATCACCGGTGAGGGCGTCTTTTTCTTCGGACCGCTGGACGAGATAAAGACTGCGAACGTTGGTACGGTCTTTTTCGCCGCGGCGGTTGGCGTCAAAGCCGACACTGCCACTTTCTGTGAAGGTGTTGCCGTGGGTGCTGGACAGGCCAATATTGACACTACCAGACCACTTGGGTTCGGATTTGGGCGGCGGGTTGATGGCAGCCAGGTCGCTCAGGCCGAACGTTTGGGCAACCAGCAGGTCGGTTTTTTCAATTTTGAAACGTTCGGGTTCAGCCGCCAGAACCTTGCTTTTGATAACCGTGCCGTCGGTAAGATGCAGTTCGACAGGCTCATCCGTGCTGAAATTACGGATGAGGGCGACCTCGAAAGCGGCCGTTCCTACTTCTTTCGTCTCAAAAAGGAATTTGCCATCTTTTAATTCTACCAGCTTACCGGTGAGTTGATCTCCGTTTTTGAAGGTAATGACATCGGCCCATACCGGAACAGCGATTCCCAACATAAACATCGACAGAAAAATTAAATAACGCATGATTAACTCCTATGTTTGTTAAAACTTTTTTATACTCATAACGATTGCGTGTTCCCGCTTCTTTATTATTCAAACTTACTGTATTACTAGTGCCTTCTTTTTCACACTTTATGTTCGTAAAGGTGCACGTCTCTCTGTGGGAACGGGATACGGATGCCCGCTTCATCTAAACGTTTTTTCACAGCTTCTGTGGTGTCAAAGAAGACGTCCCAGTAGTCTTCGGTCTTAACCCATACCCAAAGTACGAAATTTACGCTGCTATCTGCCAGCTCCTTAACGGCAATCATCGAGGCTGGCTCCTTCATGACCCGGGCCTCATGGTCCACGATATTCTGCAGAACACTTCTGACTTTGTCAAGATCGTCGGCATAACTTACCCCGATCACGAGTTCGATGCGCCGGGTACCCGTAGCCGAATAATTAATGATATTGTCTCCGGTCAGCTTGGAATTGGGAATAATAATCTTCTTGTTATCCGGGGTAGTAAGTATAGTGGTAAAAACTTGAATCTCATTGACAATGCCCGCGACACCGGCTCCCTCGATATAATCCCCCTTCTTGAAGGGACGAAAAAACAGCAACAGAAATCCCGCGGCGAAATTAGCCAGCGATCCCTGTAGGGCCAGACCGATAGCCAGACCTGCCGCGGCAATAGCGGCGGCGAAAGAGGCGGTTTGAATACCCAATCTGCCAATTGCGGTGATAATGACAAAAGTCACTATAGCAATGTGGGTTAGATTAGTGACAAATGAAATTATCGTTCCTTCCACATTTCTTTTAGTCAGCAATTTCGTTATGATACGTTTAACTACTTTTGCCCCCCAGAAGCCGACGATAATAATAACGATCGCGCCAATAATCTGTAATCCAAACAGGGCCACCCACTCTTGCAGTTTAGTAATAATGTCTTCCATAATTTGTGTCCTTTCCATCTTACCAATGAGGGCTTGTGATACACAATCGTATCTCTTATTTTCACAATGCACAACTACTCTCTTGAGCATATTCCCGATAATTTTAACCGACATTTCCCAGACAACCTTATCCAGCAACATATCAAGGGTGAGAGACGGGGCTCGAACCCGCGACCCCCAGGACCACAGCCTGGTGCTCTAGCCTACTGAGCTACTCCCACCATACTTATATTGCCGCTGCCCCGCTCGGCAGCGACATGTCCTTACACCCCGTAATTCTAGTGGTAACCAAAGGCATTGTCAATGGCAAATTTCGGCGCCAAACACCCTGCTGAAACACTATACCAATACTGAATGAAAATGCTAGGTAGCAAAATCGTATTTACATAAACCACAAGACTTTACGATTGACCCTGCCAGGTATAATGATCCCATTGGGTACTATTTTCCGCAGTAATCGATGATCCGGGCGATTTCGCTGCGAAGCTCCTTACGTTCGGTAATCATATCGACAAAACCATGATCCAGCAGAAACTCAGCTTTTTGAAAACCATCCGGCAGTTCAACCTTGATAGTATGCCAAATGGTCCGAGGGCCTGCAAAACAGATCAGGGCGCCAGGTTCAGCGATAATGACATCGCCCAGCATAGCAAAGCTGGCGGCTACGCCGCCGGAGGTCGGATCGGCCAATATAGAAATGAACAACCCTTTTTCTTTGTGCAGCCGGCCAACAGCCGCACTCGTCTTGGCCATTTGCCCTAAGCTCAAAGCGCCTTCCTGCATCCTGGCTCCACCCGAACAACTCACAATCACCAGCGGAAGTTGCATCTTAACCGCATCTTCCGCCGCGCAAGACACTTTCTCGCCGACCACCGAACCCATAGACCCCATCATGAAATCCGGATCCAGTGCCGCCAGGATCAACGGACGACCCTTGACAAAACCTTTACCCATCACCGCCGCATCGGTCAGCCCGGTCTTCTTCTGCAGACTACGCAAACGCCGGCTGTAGGGCTCGCTGTCGATAAACTTCAGGGCATCTGTCGGAGCGCAGTCTGTCATCAACTCTTCGAAACTGCCTTCGTCACAAAGTTGTTCGATCCGCCGACGGGCGCTTATGCGAAAATGATGCTGACATTCAGGACACACTCCAAGATTTTCATCAACAGCGCGGGCAAAAATAATATCTTCGCATTGTGGACAACGCCGCCAAAGCCCTTCCGGTACATCACGCTTCTTCTTGAGAGAAAAACCGTCCCAGGAAACATTACTCTTATCGTCCATACTATTATTGTCCCGATTGACTGGAAGAGGTTGTGTCTTCCAACTCGAAAATTCGCAATGGCTCCGCTAGATCGACGAAATACCAAAGCCTCTCCCAATTACCGTTATCACACGTAATGGTCTCACCGTTACCGCTTAAAATTCCATTTTGCCCGTCGGCCGACATAATACATTCGATCAGGGCCCCGACAATTGGAGCCACTACCACAACCACCGTTTTGTCCTTATTCTTCTTGCCGAGTTTTTGCAAAGCCCGGATTACACGCTCACCAGCCGCAACCACACACTCACCCTGCGGAGGACAGACACTAACAGGATCACTACGCCATTGCCGATAGGCGCTGCCGAAACGATTCTTGATCTCTTTTATCTGCAAACCCTGCCACAAACCGCAGTTCAACTCACTCAAACCGGAAACCGTTCTTGCCTTCACATGACAAAGTTGGCTTAGATATTTGGCCGTCGGACCTGCCGATTCATTACCGCTGTTATAGAGAACATGGGCGCCTTCCCGCTGCAAAACCGTAGCGACTTCACGCAAACCCTCCTTGTCTGACTTAGTCAGCGGCAGCGGAACTATACCTTGTAAACGTCGATCATCTTTAGAAGGTTTCGAACCATCGACAGCATTATCGCAAGTAGCCTCTTCCCATGCGCTGCTATCGGCTCGTACCAATATCAATTTCTTCATGGTGATTCCGGCTTCCTCAATCCTCAATGCAAAAAAACCATTATACCCAAAAACCTCCGGTAAATGCAATAGCAAGAGTCGGATAAAACGCCGCATAACTACGCAACCCTTTGTAAATAAAACAGTTACGACCCCATTTTGCCGCAATAAATTTCCCCTCGCACACGCCGGCTAAATGATTATCGCCGGCTTTTGCAACACCACAGTCATCCCGCCGGGTTACCCGTTCACAACAGATGATTAACGCTGGTCAACCCAACCAGTTCATGACAGAAAAACGGTTCACCGTATTTCACCCCGATCCGATTGCCGAAATAACCACAAATCGAAGCGATATGATCGATGATCCAGCCTTTTTTCTGAGGGTCTGATTGATTGAGCCAAAATTGGCTTTGGTAAGCCTTAACCGCTTCGATCTTACGGTCCCACTGATCGGTGATATCTACGACGAAGCTCGGCTGAGCATGTACACGCAAATGCGTAGCGTAATAATAAATAATCTTTTCCGCATAGCGCGGCTCAAAGGCCATTTCACTTTTGGTCAGTTTAGCGGTAAACCGGGCCTCCTCAGTCAGTTCGCCGGCATGAACGTGATCAGGATGAGCGTCTGGCCGACAAACAGTAAATATCCAGCGAGGTTTAAATTGGCGAATAGTCTCTGCCAACACTCTACGATATTCCAGGTTATTCTCCAGATAGCGGTTGGGAAGCTCCAGGCAAATACGTTTGGTAAGGCCCAGTATCTTCGACGCCTTGGCAGACTCGCCGCTGCGGATTTCGACACTACCGGACGGCGTAGGCTCACCATTGGTAATATCAACCAGAACCACCTACCAGCCGTCTTTCAGCATCCGAACGATTGTGCCTCCCATCCCCAACTCAGCGTCATCCGGATGCGGCGAAAATATCAATGCAATATTCTTCATTGTTTCAGATCCTTTTCTAAAACCCTGGCTCTGCTAGGAATTATAACGCCCATTGGGTATAAACACCCTCTATTCTATCGACCATCAGTTCATGGTCAAATTCTTTACGGCACAGTTCCAGCCCCGCCTGACCCAGCCGCTCCCGCAACTGAGCCTGGCCAATAAGCTTTTCCAACGCCTCGCTCAAGGCCGACACGTCTTTAGGCGGTACCAGAAAACCTGTTTTATCGTCGATCACCACCTCGCCGGCCCCATCCACATCAAAACTAACCACTCCCTTGCCGCACAACAGTCCCTGGGGCAACGCCCGGGCCAACCCTTCCCGCAGTGAGCAATGCACCAGAATGTCACAAGCATGCAGCAACTGACCGATACGTTCAGGAGCAACCAGGCCACTCAAACGAAACCTGTCAGTCAGCCCCGCCTCGGCAATCTGCCGTTCCAGTTTACCACGCAGATTACCGTCGCCCACGAACAGCCACACCACATTTTCATAACGCTCCGCCAATCGCTTAGCTGATTCGATAATGTATTCATGTCCTTTCAATTCGAACAGTCTCGCTATCGTGACAATCACCACTGCGTCAGTCGGTATATTCAGTTCGCCACGCAAGGCGGCGATCTCCTGGGCCGACGGCTTTTGCAGAAAATATTGCGTCTCCAATCCGGAAAATATCTTGGTGAATTGTTGCCGCCGCCCGATTCCTGCCGCCAGGGCTTGTTGCGTCATCGCCTCGGCCACACTGATAAAAGCATCGGTCCGCCGCCCCATACTGCGCTCGACAGCTATATACAGACGATTAAGCCAACCCGACTGATAAGGATGAAACGCCAAACCGTGTATCGTATGCACAATTCTCGGCCGAGGTCTTGCGGCCATCTGCGCCTCACGCAATTTACCCACCAGACGGCAACAGCACTCCGCCCCCCGTCCACGCAGAGCAAACCCGGCCCATCGGCCGAGAACCCCACCCTTAGCCGAGTGAGTATGCACAATGTCAGGATCGAGCTTAGCCAGCAATTTTTTCAATCGATAGTAACACACCAGATCACGCAGCGGATTTATCGCCCGGCGCAGACAGTCCAGCTCGATCACTTTATAACCCCCCTTGTGCGCCCGGTCCATCAACTGCCCTTCCGGCCCCAACGCCGGCCCCGTAATCAGCGTCACCTCATGACCACGACGGTGCAGTCCCTCACAGCTAAGCAGCGTATTCTCCTGCGCACCACCCAATATCATCCGCGTTATTATATGTACAATCTTCATGCGTAACCGAATCTATCCTGTTACTTATCAAGCCTATTAGGCTTAAGTCTAAGTACAAAGTCAAACGGAAATCCTTCCATATCAAAATACCGAAAAACAACACCTCGCTCATCCTCGAAGATCACATAGTTGCCGGGAGAGTCTCCCTCGTCAATATTAACATCTTTTATACTTCCTTCCCACGATTTCAGACCTTCTTGAAAACGGGTCTTGATTTCGGCTATATCCATCTCTTGCAAACCCTTATTATCTTCGACAAATTGCTCTGTGAAAACTTCTAGTTCGTGCAGCCACATACGATAGAAAATACGAAAATGTTTATGTCCAGTTTCAACTTCGGTTTTTGGCAATAGCGCGTATGTGATTCCACCAAGTATAAGCGATAATAACACTATAGGTAAGGCTATCCGAAGCAGAGCGAATTCCCTTCCATTTTCGCCTTTGATCTTGTTTTGGAAAACTAGATATAGAACAAGAAGTAGAATGCTCCAAGTAGTCAGGCAAACCATCAAGCTTGTTCCATTTGCTCCTCGTTGGCTGAAATAATGCTTTCTAAATGATCCACCTGATTTCAACGCTATGACGATATCTTTGTTCATTTCGGCAGGGGCAAGTGTCCCACACAACTTGCTCAATACGCACCCATCCCACATACACTTGAAAACTTCGGGATGGCCAATTTTTTGGCGATATGTTTTGCCAATGAAGCCGGGCAGAACATCCTCAACATCTTTGCTGAAGTAATTCAAATTCGCTTTTTTTGAAAAAGAATATCTGTCAGAATGTTCGAGCACTAAGTTCCTGCAAGCCGCTTTTTTCTGAGCAATCACAAAGAGTTCCAGATAGACATCGTTGCCTACCGTAGAAGTAAGACGCATGGGATAAATGGGTTCTTCGGCAACAAAGGACATGGCAAGGGGATGCGGTTCGCTATAGCCTGATTCCTCCCGGCGCAACTTGGCAGCCACAAAACACCAATTTTGCTCAATGTAATCAGATACGATTACCCTATCCTTATCCGATAGGCCTTGGAAACCGTTACCGCCAAGCCATTGATTTAATGCTTCTGCCGTTTCTGCTTCCAGCACGGCAAGGCCATAACTGCCGACGTCCTCAACATCCAGAACCCTAACACCAGGTACATCTATCGATATTCCTAATGTACCGCGCATAACCGGCGTCAATATGCTGATAAATAAAGCGATAGCCAAAAATATTATTGATAAGAAAAGGGTACGTTTTTTGAGCAATACTGCTAATAGAAACCACGCAGTTACAAATATTGTAACTGTGTAAAGTCCTTCTAATGAGCTGGTAAGATCATGAGTAATTTCCGGACGAATGGTCAGGTTCAATGTTTTGACAAGTCCAGGGGAAACCTCGGCAAAATCCGTTGGTTTCGAGGGTAGCGGGATAATCCAGCCAAATTCCCTGCCCTGACCCTCCATCGCCGATTCAATAATCAATTTTTCGATACCGTCTTTGTAAACTAATATCGCTTTCTGGCTGGGTATCTTGGGAGGTATCTTATATGCCTGTTCCGGAAAATACTTCCCATCCGCACAGGCCATTTGCTCAGTTAAGGCGATAACAGAAATAACCAAAGTTGTAAATACAAGCCAGCGATTTAATAGTGATTTCTTTTTCACTTTTTCCCCTTTTGTTTTTTAATATTTTATCCATTGCAGGCACAGGCCGCACGCCGGCGCCATAGGACCGGCGGCCTGACGGTCCAGAGCCGCCAATATACCCGGTATGCAGTCTGCCGGGCAATGACCGCGCCCAATATCCAGCAGCATCCCCACAATATTCCGCACCATGTGATAAAGAAAACCGCCACCCTCCAGATCAAAGTAGATGTAATGATATTTACGCCACACTTGGCAGCGATAAAGAGTGCGCACCAGGGACCGCCGCTGATTGTCCTGCGAGTTTGTGGTAAAGCTGGTAAAGTCGTGTTCGCCGAGCAGGTCGAACGACGCCTTTTGCATAAGGGTCTCATCGCACTTGTAATAATAATGATAGCAGTTGTTCTTCACCGACAACGGCATCTCATAATGATTGAACACCGTATAGCGGTAAAGCTTGCTTTGAGCTGAGGCGATAGCGTCAAAATCATCACTCACATCCTCAACTCTGGTAACGCGAATATCCGCGGGAAGATATTTGGTAATAACTCGGTGCAGACGACCGGAAGGAATGGGCGTATCGGTAAAAAAATTGGCCACCTGACCGACCGCATGAACGCCGGTATCGGTTCGGCTTGCGCCGCGAACGCTCACCGGCCCGCCGACCGCCCGCCCGGCCGCCTCTTCCAAAACCTGTTGAACCGTGGATATCTCTTCAAGCTGTCTTTGCCAGCCGTGATAAGCACTGCCATCGTATGCAATGGTCAATTTGACGTTGCGTTGGCCCATATTATTTAGCCAGAATCTCAGCGATCTGGACAGCATTAAGCGCGGCGCCTTTACGCAGTTGATCGCCGGAAAGCCAAATATTAATACCGCGATTATCGGGCAGTGATTCGTCCCGGCGAATCCGACCGACTAGCACGTCATCCTGACCGGACGCATCCACCGGCATAGGAAAGTAATTATTTTCCTGGTCATCGACTATCGTCACCCCGGGCGCCTGATGCAGCAGATCCACCACGTCTTCAACTTCCATGGGATTGGTAAATTCCAGGTTGATACTCTCGCAGTGTGCCCGCATAACCGGTACGCGTATGCACGTACAGGTAATAGCTATCGAATAATCGTTGAATATCTTATGCGTCTCATGAACAAACTTCATTTCTTCGACATTATAGCCGTTATCTCCGACTTTGCTATTATGGCTGAACACATTGAAAGCGCACGGATGCTGAAATACCTTCGCCTGCGGTTCTCTCCCGTCCAGCACGTCGCGGGTTTGTGATTCCAACTCCAGCATAGCTCCCATGCCGGCGCCGCTGACCGCCTGATACGTACTAGCCACTATTCGCTTGACGGGGTTAGCCTTATGCAGCGGCCAAACCGGTACAATACCGATAATCGTCGTACAGTTAGGGTTGGAAATAATACCTTTATTCTGGTAGATCATCTCCGGGTTGATCTCAGGCACCACCAGCGGAACATCGTCTTCCATACGAAACGCCGAGGAGTTGTCCACCACGGTACAGCCCTTACCCACCGCGATCGGGGCAAATTGCTTACTGATCGCCGCACCGGCGCTGAACAGGGCGATATCGGTATCTTCGAAACTGCCTTCCGTAAGCTCCTCGACGGTATATTCTACCCCGGCGAACATCATCTTTTTACCCGCCGAGCGGGACGAGGCCAAAAACTTATATTCAGTTGCCGGAAACCCTCGCTGCTCCAATATCCGCAAAAACTCCTGCCCCACCGCCCCGGTAACACCTGCGATAGCTACTTTAAGCGACATAACCTATTACCTTCCTTATAGTTGATGTTGGCGCCAAAACCGAAATCAAAGTTTCACAATCCTTTTGACGCTGACGCCACAATTGGCACTGCCAGGAATTATTATACACATTGGGTATAACAACTCAACCTTTTTGTCAAGCTCTGATTTTGTGGCTTCAGCAGAAATTATGCCAAAATGACTTGCATAAGCTATGAGAACTTGGTAGTATCGCGACAAATAGAAGAAAAAGTATATTTGAAGTTGTTTATCTGGGAAATCTCGGTTATATGGAAAATCCCGGATATCCTTAATCTCCCGGCACATTACCCATCGTGGCAGCATAGAATTTGTTAAGATGGATGCGGACAAGGCAGTCACCATAGCAACCGCCTTTTTACGCTTATGGGCCAGGAAACGACAAAAAGGAAACTGGTTTCCAGAAAAGGAATGTTCATCATGAATCATAATTTAACTAATTCGATAATCAATCGCATTGCGTTCATCGGCAACTACTTGCCGCGACTGTGCGGCATCGCCACATTTACTACCGATTTGTGTGAGTCCATCGCCGCCCAATATCGTCAAATAACCTGCATTGCACTGCCGGTCAATGATATCGAGGCCGGTTACGCCTACCCAGCCCGCGTTCGCTTTGAACTCGTGGAGAAGGATATTGATTCCTATCGCCGCGCTGCTGACTTCCTGAATATCAACAACGTGGATATCGTATCCCTGCAGCATGAGTATGGCATTTTCGGCGGACTCGTGGGCAGCCACATCCTGGTGCTCTTGCGAGAATTGCGGATGCCAATCGTCACGACACTACACACCATTCTGCGAGACCCCAATCCCGATCAAAAGCGGGTGTTGGAAGAAATCGCGGCCCTGTCTGATCGGCTGGTTGTCATGAGTAAGCGTGGCGTGGAATTTTTGCAGGAAATCTATGGAGTGCGACCGGAAAAGATTGATCTGATCCCACATGGTATCCCTGATGTGCCCTTTGTGGACCCAAGTTTTCATAAAGATCTGTTTGGAGTCGAGGGCAAAATCGTCTTGCTCAGCTTTGGCTTGCTTTCGGCGGGCAAAGGCATCGAAAATGTCATCTCCGCACTGCCCGCCATCTTAGCCCGACATCCGAACGTGGTGTACATCGTCCTCGGCGCAACCCATCCACAGGTCGTGCAGAATGAAGGCGAAACATACCGTCAATCACTGCAATGGCTGGCTCAGGAGAAAGGCGTGGAAGGTCAGGTGATCTTTTATAACCGCTTTGTCAGTTTGGAAGAGCTTATTGAATTCATCAGCGCGGCGGATATTTACATCACGCCATACCTCAATGAGGCGCAAATCACCTCTGGTACACTTGCATACACCCTGGGAGCGGGCAAGGCGGTGATTTCAACACCGTACTGGTACGCCCAGGAAATGCTGGATGAGGGACGGGGACTGCTGGTACCGTTTCGGGATCCGGCAGCTATGGCCGAGCAGGTGATTAACCTTTTAGACAACGAGTCCCAGCGACACGCCATGCGCAAGCGCGCTTATATGTTTGGCCGACAGATGATCTGGCCAGAGGTGGCGCACCACTATATTACGAGTTTCGAACGCGCACGCGTTGAACGCCGACATTTCATCCCGGCCGGCTTCACGGTCAAACCGCTGGACAAACGCCCGACCGAACTGCCGATACTCAAACTCGATCATCTGCGACACATGACGGACGACACCGGTATATTACAACATGCCACTTTCATCGTGCCCAACTATCGCGAGGGCTACAGCATAGACGACAATGCCCGCGCTCTGATTGTGAGCACGTACCTGGAAGCACTGGGCAACAAAACGTCCTTAGGACTTTGCACCCGCTATCTCGCCTTTATTTTGTATGCTTTCAATACAAAAAACGGACGCTTCCGTAACTTTATGGATTACCGGCGACACTGGCTGGAAGAGTGCGGCTCCGATGACAGCCACGGCCGTACGTTGTGGGCGCTAGGTATCGTGTTGGGACGTTCGAACATACCGTCCTTGTACAGTACGGCGGGCTGGGTGTTCGAGCAGGCATTGCCCGCTATTCTCAACACAACCAGTCCACGCGCCTGGTCTTTCGCGATCATCGGCATCCATGAATACCTGCAGAGGTTTGCCGGTGACAGCCGGGCCAGTCAGGCCCGGAATGAATTAGCCATGCGATTGCTCAAGTTGTATCAAAACCACCGCTCAGATGAATGGCGATGGTATGAAGACCGAGTAACCTACTGTAACGCCGCATTGCCGCACGCCTTACTCCTATGTGGACAGGTGATGGCCGATACAGCCATGATCGAAGCCGCATTGGAATCACTGTGTTGGCTGGCCGAATTGCAGCACGCGAGCACGGGGTATTTTGTTCCTGTCGGTTCCAATGGATTTTATCCGCAAGGAGGTGAGCGGACCCGGTTCGATCAACAGCCGGTCGAAGCGCAGACGATGATCTCCGCCTGTCTCGAAGCCTACCGGATCACAGGCGATGAGCGATGGCGTAAGGAAGCCCTCAGAGCCTTTGAATGGTTCCTCGGACGCAACGACCTGAATCTGCCCATCTACGATCCGACGACGGGCGGCTGTCGGGACGGCTTGCATCCCGACCGCATTAACGAAAACCAGGGCGCAGAATCAACGCTGTCCTTTCTCCAATCCCTGCTGGAACTACGGCTGGCTGAAAACATTCTTATAAAACTGGAGGCAAAAAACTAATGAATAATCAGTACCTTGAACTTTTTAAGCGACATAAAAGCAATCCCATCCTGACCGCCGGCCAATGGCCCTACCCGGTACATAGCGTGTTCAATCCTGGCGCGGTATTGTTGCCTGATGGCATTACCCTGCTCTTGTGCCGTGTGGAAGACCGACGCGGGCATTCCCACCTGTGTGCCGCACGCTCTGCCAATGGCATCGACGGCTGGAAAATCGATGACCAGCCTACTTTGATGCCCGATCCGGACCACTTTCCGGAAGAATTTTGGGGCATTGAAGATCCACGTATAACATTTGTCAGCGAACTAAACAAGTATGCCGTCGTTTACACCGCCTACACACACGACGGCCCAGGTGTGTCTCTGGCACTCACGGAAGATTTCCACCACTTTGAACGCTATGGTTTGGTCATGCAGCCGGAAGATAAAGACGCGGTGCTCTTGCCACATCGTATTGACGGAGATTGGGCTATGATCCACCGCCCGGTCGGTTTGCTCGACGCGAACATTTGGATATCCTACTCCTCCAATTTGCGACAATGGGGCAACCACAAGTTAATGCTCAAAGCCCGAAAGGGCGGATGGTGGGATGCGAACAGGATCGGCCTCTCACCCCCGCCAATCGAAACTGCCAAGGGCTGGCTGATGATCTACCACGGAGTGCGACAAAACGCAGCAGGCGCTATTTACAGGCTCGGCTTGGCTTTGTTTGATTTACACGCACCTGAGATTTGCATCAAACGTGGCGACGAGTGGATTTTTGGCCCGGAGGAACCTTTCGAGCAGCACGGCGATGTTGACAAAGTCGTCTTTCCGTGCGGCTACACCATCGCCCCCGATGGCGACACGATTTACTTATATTACGGTGCGGCCGATACGAGCATCGCACTGGCCACCGGCAGTATTCAAGCCATTCTTGAATGGCTTGAGCGACACTGACAAAGAACCTGCAGACCTCCAATCACATTCATTTGCATATCCGACAGGAGAATTAAAGGGGTTCCACACCTTTTTCAGGGCAATATCTTTTATTGACAAGTTCCAGCCCCGCCCACACCCGCCATCTTCTCCGTCGGGTGGCACCTTCAAACTTGTTTGGAGGTGTTATAACAATTGTACCACGCCCGTCTTGCCGGCATCGACTGACATATTAA
>CAZICK010000036.1:0-37008 GCA_964537505.1 uncultured Pirellulales bacterium | reverse complement strand
GATACAGCAGTTCTTAGCCTCGTGTTCTGTACAGATTCTTATGAGGAACCAAAATTATTTTGGACGTCGGACAACGCGTCGGCGTAGATTAAGAAGCCGGACAATCCTGGAAATCAGGTGCAGGCCCGCTGCGGTGGTCCGTGGAAAACAGAGAAGTGTCCATATAAACATCTTGTAACCCGGCGGAAAGAAATCATCCAATCGCTTAAGCATGTCTCGAATAGCGGGTGCCAAGCTATCATTAAAAAGACAGGATCGTATGAACCGCCGCAAATAAAAACCGGCACACTGTCTGTATTTTTCCGTTCGGTTATATTGCTCTGCTAGTCTGAGATTTTGCTCAACCAGTTCACAAACCACTTTCATTTTCTGCTGGGTTTGGGTACTTTCGATCAGGCTGCCGGGATGGTGAAGATAATAGACGGCAATGGGCTGGGAGACATAGCCGACTTTCGGCCGGCGTATAGCCAGACGAAACCACAGGTCTATATCTTCGCCAAAGGTTACGCCCTGGAGGAAAGATCCGACCTCTTCCAGTATCTGACGTTTAATGAATGATGTGTTCAGGTGTCCTGTGGCGCCTGCCATAAAGGCGTCAAAATAATCATCAAAATAGTCCTTGCCGCACATAAGCGTTTTGACTTTTTCAGGAACCAGATAAGGAGCGCTGCGTTTTTCATCATATAGACAACTGTTATAGTTGCCGACGGACCAGAATATATCTGGGTTGCGATTTAGCAAATCCGTTTGCAGTTTCAGATTGTCTGGCAGCCATTCGTCGTCGCCATCGAGAAAAGCGACCCATTCGCCGCCGGCTGCTTTTATACCTGTGTTTCGAGCGGCACCGGGACCGGCGTTATCCTGGTAAATGTATTTTACCTTGGCGCCGAATTTCTTTATCTGGGCCGCGGTCTCATCGGTCGAACCATCATCTACTACGATGATCTCATCAGGCCGACGGGTTTGAGCCAGGACGGATTCGATCGCCCGGCCGACGAACTTGCCGATGTTATAAGCCGGTATAACCACACTTATGCGATATTTTTCTTCACTCTTATTCACTCTTAACTTCCGCAGTTTTTTAACCCAATTTTACTCGTAAGGCACTAATATTTTTGGTCGTTACGCATATTTCAGACGGCCATTAGAATTTGCCGCAGTTTCTCACCCACAGTTGCGGCATCGAAATTATTTTTTGCGGTTTCCCGGCCGTTGGCGCCGATTCTATACGCCTCGTCCGGATGTTCTATTAGAAATTCGATAGCTTCGGCAATAGCCCCGATGGAACCCGGCGCAATAACGACGGCATTTTTCCTGTCCTCCAGATATTCGCCGATATCGCTCACCTTAGAAGCGATCACCGGTTTGCCGGTGGCCAGATATTCACCCAGTTTGAAAGGAAAACCTGTATTGGCAAAGCCGGAACCTGTTCGTGTCATGCACAAAATGTCACAACTGTTCAAACAATCATAAAAATCACCGTTTCCCAGATAGCCTTTATATACGATTCTATCGCGGTAATCCGATCGGATAATACTTTTTTCGATAACATCCATACGGCCGGGCGAACCTTTGCCGGTGAGTATGAGGTTGACGTTGTTGTGTTTTGAACAAACGGTTTCAAAAGCACAAATCAGATTTTCGACACCGTCTTTTTCTCCGAAAGTTCCTCCATAGAATATCCGTATCGGATCGTGAAATCCCTGGCCGGCAAAGTCGAAATTTTCAAAGTTGACCGAGATCGGGTAAAGTCGCACGGGAAACCTGTTTTTTGCTATAGCTGTTGTTTTCTGGTACAGATGCTTCGATATGACGATCGCCGCATCGGCAAAAAAACCAAGCCTTTTGTAAAAAAATTTTCCGGAAGCATTTTTGATCCTGGCAAAAATATCGGGCGAATGCCCTACGAAATCAACATCCTCTACAATATCGAACACGAATTTATACCCGAGTATTTTCCCGAACAGAATAATGGGGACATTGTCCGTACTGGGATGATCGTAAACATATATGATGTTTTTTTGCCTGCGCCGGCGGCTTCTTTTGATATAAGCCATTCCATCGAGGAAGTATTTCATACTTTTGTACAAAGCCGTGATGTTCGGTTCGATATCGGCCCCGATGGTTACGTATTCGACGCCCCGGTGTATGCCGCATGGCTCACTGTCAGCCAGTTTCACGCGTTCCCCGCGCAGGAGCAAAACCTTAATATCGATATTGCCCGTCCGCATCAGATAATCAATGGAGTTTTGCACCCTTTTGGTATTGGCCATGCCATGGGGATACTGAAAATGCCCCATGATAATGAGATTGATTTTTTTATCGTTTTGTAATGACATTGGATATTCTCATCTGTTTTTTTGAGAAACATCCTGGCGTCGTTTCGGCCGCGGGACTATCTGCCGACGTAGATGTAAGGCTCTCACTATTCGAGAGATCGTATGACAAACGACAGCCGTTGCCCGTGGAAATATCAGCAGCAAACGAACAATTATTTTGAAACGCCGGCTCAATAACTCGCCAAAGTCATTTAGCATACCGCGGATGTCTTCCGGCCGGTCTTCAAAAAGCAAGCTGCGTATCCAGGATCCCGCCATCCGGCCTGCACATGGCTTGAACGCCTGATCCCTGCCGTGCTCGGCTGAGAGCAGCAGATGACGTTTCAGCAATTCACAGCGAATTTCCAACAACCTGTGTTTTTTTGTTATACTTTGCGGTATGGCTATATGATAGATTGCCAGCGGCTCACTGATAAATCCAAAACGCCCATGTTGATACGCAATCCGAAACCAAAGATCGAGATCATTGGCCATGAGCTGACCAACCCGAAACATGCCTGCCTGTTCTAAAATATCTTTCCTTATCAACATCGTTATGGTACAGCCGGAAGCAGCGTTGCGGAATGCCCAAAAAAAATCGTCAAAAAACTCTTTACCGTTAAGTAATTGTTCAGCACGAGCCGGAGCGATACACGGCCCTCGCCGGTTCTCGTCGCACAAACAATAGTAAAAATTGGCACCGGTCCAGACCAGTTGCGGATTTCGCCCGAGGTGCTCGATCTGGAGCTTCAGTTTTTCCGGCAGCCATTCGTCGTCGCCATCAAGAAAAGCGATCCATTCAAACCCAGCCGCCTTTATCCCCGTGTTACGGGCGGTGCTGGCCCCGCCATTGTCCTGATAAATATAGCGAACTGAGGAACCGTATTTTTTTACCTGCTCGCCGGTGTTATCGGTCGAACCGTCGTCGATCACAATTATTTCATCAGCCCGATGGGTCTGATTCAAAACGCTTTCAATAGTTCGGCAGATATACGGACCCGCATTGTACGCTGGTATGACCACGCTAACGCGACGAAATTGATTGTTATCGTTTGCGTTCATTTAATTTCTTACGAGTAAAATTGTGCGCGAAATGGTCACAAAATATTTACCTTACTGCAAATTCTCACATAACCCTATTCGGTACCGGCCCTTGCCAGTTTAAGTCTATAACTATAACAATATCATCTGCCTGTCAAGAAATCAACAGTCTATGAAAACGATAACTTGAGATTTGAGAATAAGTTACACATCTTATGCTCTAAAACAAAGAAATTTTCACATGTGTGTTTACTCCATTCGCCTTGTTGGTCCTACCATTTAGCGATGAGTGGTCGGCATGATCCATTCCCAAAGCAATTCTCCTCGGAAATACCTTTATTACACATCCAGGTTAAAGTAAAGCCGCCCCTCTGGACGATAGGTTTGTGTAACCTTTATGGGACTTGATAATTCGAGGAAAAGTTACATATTTTGCTCAGTTTGGGCAGCTATAAGGCCGATAAGACAAACAGAGATACCATTGGGCATTACGGTTAGCGGCCTCCGAACCAACGGAAAAAGCTGGGCAAATCAGATGGGAAATCGGCGAAAACAAACCGGCGGACTGCCGGAAAACAATGCTGGGGCAGGAGTTCCCGGCGATGAACAAATTGGCGACTTCTTCCCCTGTTGCTTAGCTGGAGGCGGGTGGTTGGGGAGAGCAGCGAAGGAATCCCAGGGGAGATTCTTTTATTAGGGATGGAAGTGTTGCAGCTTAATAGAATAAAAATTTTTGTCGCTGGTGTTGCGATAGCAATATTTTGGGG
This sequence comes from uncultured Pirellulales bacterium, assembly GCA_964537505.1. Taxonomy (GTDB): domain Bacteria; phylum Planctomycetota; class Phycisphaerae; order Sedimentisphaerales; family SM23-30; genus DAINBT01. The sequence continues at coordinate 32,882 of CAZICK010000036.1, read as the reverse complement.
GATTGGTTGTTCCAGCGTGTCCTTGCCGCTACAATCGAACAACAAAAAAATTGCGTTTTCCTACCCCACTCTAACCGCAAACCATCAGGGGTTTGACGACTGGACTCCGGTGGAATTTGCCGCCAAACCGTTTTCTTCTCTCATGCAACACACCTTCTGTGAGGAGGGTGGTGATTTCGACCCCGATATCAGTAGTGATAATCAATTAATGGTTTTCAGCTCCTTACAACATTCGCCAAACCCCGATCTTTATATCAAGCGGATTCACGGCCATACCGCCACCCGCCTGACCAGCGATCCGGCCAGTGAGATTCAGCCCTGTTTTTCGCCTGCCGGTGACAAAGTCGCTTATGCTAGTGAGCGCTCGGGCAATTGGGACATCTGGGTCATCGGCACAGACGGTACCAGCCCGGTCAGAATGACCACCAGCAGCAGTAACGAAATGCACCCTTCATGGTCGCCGGACGGCAAGAGCATTGTTTACTGCCTTTTTGGGGATCGCTCCCAACAATGGGAGTTGTGGGTGCTGGACGCCGAAAATCCGAGTATTAAAAAATCAATCGGGTTTGGCATGTTTCCCCAGTGGAGTCCCGATCCCAAAAACAATAAGATTGCCTTTCAGTTAAACCGCTTCAGGGGCAGCCAGTGGTTCAGTATCTGGACCGTGGATATGGTTGGTGATGAGGCCAGGTTCCCCACCGAAATTGTCACCAGCACCGAGCATGCCTGTGTTTATCCGAGTTGGTCGCCTGACGGCAGCAAAATAGCATACCATACCACCGGACGTAACCAGGATAAGAACAACAAAGCAAATTCCGACGCATCCAATAATTCCAACGAGGATATCTGGATCGTGGATATCAACGGCAACAACAATAACAGACTTACTACCGGACAGAGTTCCAACTATGCACCAACATGGGCGCCGGACGGAAGAATATTTTTCTGCTCTGACAGAATGTTTGTTGACAATATCTGGTCGGTCAAAACCGACATGATAGATTTTACTGCCCCGACGCCGATGCGGATGAGCAAACATCCACAGGGTAGTGTCCAGGCTAATTAGCTTGTTTAGTTGTAAATAACGACCCCACACAGTTATTGAAAGAAAAAAAGTGAATATCGAGAAACCCAACGGGCCTGACAACCTTGGTCTGGCGAAAGCGTCCTTGGTAATGTTCCTGTTGATCGCCGTAGTGCTCATTGGTTGCACTACCAGCGGCAGGGTCGAGCGTGTCTATCACAGCCCCTATCCGATGGAGTACTCCATAGCCGTAGTGCCGTTCCGAGACATCTCTGGCACTAGTGCTCTGGACGTCATGGCGGTCACCGACGAGTTCTACTTCGAGCTTCAACAGGTGGAAGTTCTGGACGAACGATCAAGCAGAACGTTGCAGGTTGTTCCAGTCAATCGGGTTCTGGCGGCTTTGACGGAATTAGGGTTCCAAAACGTCAGTAACCCGCAGGACGTGATGGCTCTGGCAAACAACCTGGGCGCGGATGCGGTGATCGTAGGTCAGATCACCAAATACGAACCGTATCGACCGCCGCAAATAGGCATGATGCTGCAGTTGTATGTCAGAGAACAATTCGCAGATAAAGGATGGTCTCGTGGCGTCGATGCCAAGAAATTGGCTACTACCGGTACGAGTTTCGAATTGTCTGATGATTTGACAATGAAACCAAAAACAATGGTTGTCAGAATGTTCGATGCCGGACAAGAGGATGTGATCGAACAAATTAAAAAATATGCCCGGAGACACAAGGCCGACAAAACACCTTCCGGCTGGGAAAGAATCCTTACCAGCAGGAACTATTTGTCCTTTGTCTGTCACGAGATGGTTGGCGAACTCCTCGCCCGGGAAAAACAACGCCTGACTAGTGTTAAACAGGGAGAAAGATAATGCCCCAACTTAAAGAGATTTCTTTACTGAAGGCCTCAGCAGCCGAAGGCGAATGCCGGGAAAGATTTGTGTTTCGGTATCAGCCGGGCTGTGAAGAAGAATTGCTGGACGCTTTTGTAGATATGGCTAATGATCGTGGTAATGAATTCGATTGGTTTGACGCCGCGGTCCTGAGTTTTCAGTTAAGTAAACAACTGGTCGAGGAGGCTGACGAGCTCCTGTGCCCCCACGGTCAGTCTGCGCAAACCGGTTCGACGGATTCTAATGATAAAAATCATTGGAATTTTCCGTAACCGTACTTGCGCGGAGCATACGAAAAGAGGACGATTCGCTTTTTGCTCCTGACGAAAAACCTTTGCTGTCTGATTGACCCTCAGACAACCGCAGTAGGGTTGTGGATAACGATCCCCGGAAGGGGTTTTAAAAAACCAGTTATCGACTGGTATTCACCTTTCGCCGTAACTAAGAATGGCATGATAATGCAAGAATATCCAATCATAAAAGAATTTCTAGAATATCTAAATTACGAAAAACACTTTTCGCATCACACGGTAAAATGTTACAGTGCGGACTTGCTGCAGTTTGCCGGCTATTTGTTGGAACGTAATAGTGTTTCCAGGGAAGAGTTTTCAGGAGACGCCGTTGTACATTTGCCTGCTGGCGACCATGCGAATGAAACCGGCTCGGCTACCAGTGTTGCGGTCGATACTAATACCAAACTCGTGCAGGCCGATGTGGCGTGTATTAGAGCGTATCTGGCTTATCTTAACGAACAGAACTATTCCAAAGCTACCGTCGCGCGAAAACTGGCTACCTTGCGTAGTTTCTATAAGTTCATGGTCAGACGAGGTCGCGTTGAAAGCAGCCCGGTAACTTCGATTCGCACTCCTAAGCAGGAAAAAAGACTGCCTCGATGCCTGGGGGTGGAACAGATTAACATCTTGTTGAATTGTCCTGATACCAACACGATGCTCGGTGCACGCGATCGAGCTATTCTGGAAACGCTTTACAGCAGTGGACTGAGAGTTAGTGAACTGGTGGGGCTAAACCTCAGCGATGTGGACTTCCTGGGAGAATCGCTTTTCCTGCGGGGAAAAGGTAAAAAAGAACGACTCGCACCTGTCGGCGCTTCAGCTCTGCAGTCGATCCAGAGATATCTCACCTTCAGGGACAGCCATCCTCGTAAACAAAATTTCGATCAGCAGGCACTGTTCATTAACAAGCACGGACAAAGACTTAGTACACGTTCCGTCAGACGTAAGCTCGATAAATATCTCCTGAAGTCCGGTCTCGATCCTAAAATTAGCCCTCATACGTTGAGACACAGCTTCGCCACACACATGCTAAACAACGGCGCCGATCTGAGGGTCGTACAGGAGTTGCTCGGTCATCAGTCTTTGAGCACCACACAGATTTACACCCATTTGACGACCAATAGAATGAAAAAGGAGTACGATAATTCGCATCCTCGAAATGATTATACTCACAACGATTGAGCTTTCGCTTACGCGGCTCTACGTGCCCCGTTTTCTGATTACGTATTTTTACTTGTCCCGAAAACCTTTACAATTGACGCTGGCGTCACAATTGGCCCTGCCAGGAATTATCATACCCATTGGGTATAGATGGTCGGATGACCAGGTGGGTAACCAGCCCATCTGCCCATCTGTTTATTTACTGAGACGTTGGGGAGTTAAGAACCGGCCCAGTCGAGCGAGCGAGAGTCCGATTGGGCTGTTTTTATGTCTGTCCTGATACTCATGATTACCAGCCGGTCATGCCTTGTGCCCGTTGCCTTCGAAACGAACGATTCATTGGAATCGGTCAGTTTGACCATGAAAAATAATGCTGGAATTGACCGGTGATTTGTGGTATAATATTAGTGTGTGCTCATAAGTAGGTAGAAAAATAAATGGCTTCTGAAAAAAGAGCAGACCATCCGATAGAACCGCCTTGCGATTCGCAGCGGCGATCGCTTTCCGAACAGGCCCTTTCCGTCCTTAACACTATTGGCGAAGGCGTTTGCATTGTAGATCGGGACGGCACGATAATATGGGCCAATTCCAAAATGGAAGGCTTTCCCGAACCCATCCGCAGCGGCCTGATCGAGCGATGCCGCCAGGCTTATGAGTATTTCCAACGGCAGATCGCCGCCAGTCGTTTTCCTGACGATAAACAACTTCACCCGCGAAAGTATTCCTTTACAGACGAACAGTCGAATCGCTATTTCGAAATAGTGGTTAACCCCATGATGGACGAGCAGGGCAAGCTCACTCAGGTTGCCGTGGTCGCCTGGGAAGAAACGGCAGGCAGAAAGCTTCAGCAGCGGATCAACGCCATTGACAACGCCGGCCGGGAGCTGGTACGCCTCGAAGCGGAAACCTTAAGCGCCATGACGGTAGAACAGCGAGTCAATCTCCTGCAGAACAAAATCGTTCGATACGTCAAGGACCTGCTTCATTTCGACCATTTTGTCGTTCGGCTGTTAAACCGCGGTACCAACCAGTTGGAGGTCCTTTTGGGAGCGTCTCTGCCGCGTGATGCACATACGGAGATATTTGCCAGTATTGAAAACAACGGTATCACCGGTTACGTAGCCGCCACCGGTCGCAGTTACATTTGTAACGATCCCACTAGCGATCCACGTTATCTGCCCGGCTTGGACGGAGCCTGCTCATCTATGACGGTGCCACTGCTCTTGCACGACAAAGTGGTTGGCACCCTTAACGTCGAAAGTGAGCACGCGCGAGCCTTCACTGAAGATGACCGACAAATGGCGGAAATCTTCGGCAGATACATTGCCATAGCACTCAACATTCTCGATCTGATGGTGGTCGAACGCTACCAAAGCACCGGTCAGATTGCCGACGATCTATATCGGCAGGTTTCAGAGCCGCTAAACGAGATCATGACCGAGGCTTCTTTGCTGATAGACGATTACATCGGGCACGACGACATCCGTCACCGTCTCCAGGGCATCGTCAACAACGTTGTCAAAATAAAGTCAAGCCTCAAAAGTGTGCAGGATCAACCCAAGGGGGTTTTTGGTATTCCCACTATGGAGGAGATCGAGCCTGACCCCGATTTGTTGGCTAAGCATATTCTCGTAGTTGACGACGAAGAGTTCATCCGTCAGACCATCGTCGATGTAGTTGGAAAATACGGTTGCATTGCCGACACCGCCCGAGATGGACGGGAGGCTAAAGCACTGCTGGCTCAGTGCAAATACGATCTTGTCATCTCAGACATAAAAATGCCCTATGCCAGCGGTTATGAAATTTTCGCCGTCGCCAGGGCCGCTGACAAAAACATACCGGTTATTCTTATGACCGGATTTGGATATGACCCTAACCATTCCATTGTTCGGGCCAACAGTGAAGGATTGACCGCTGTAATTTACAAACCGTTTAAGGTGGCCCAGCTCATCAATGAGATCCGCTGTGGCCTCGGAAAAGCGAAAAAATAAACGTCAAACGTATCGTGCCAAAAAATTACGCAATACGATATATACGATACACGAAGGAGCATACTGACTTATGTACCAACATCTTTCGGAAACCGCCAAGGAGGTATTGAAATTAGCTGAAGAGCTTGCTCATCAGGACCATCAGGAATATGTCGGAACTGAGCATGTATTATTGGCTATTTTGGACCATGGCCTGGGCGTAGGCGCCCAGGTATTGCAAGACTGTTCGGTTTCACCCTCGGCGGTGAGAAATCAAATCACTCGGTTGAACAGGCGTTCCCTGGAGGAGACTTGGGTCTTCGGTCGGCTCCCGGGCACGCCGCACTTCAAACAGGTAGTCGCTTTTGCCATCGAGGAGGCCGAAAAGGTCAATGACAAAAAGGTCGGCACCGAATATCTGCTTTTGGGTCTGATGCGGGAAAAAGGCTGTGTCGCCGAGCAGACCCTGCGAAATTTAGGACTTACCCTCTCCGAAGCCAGAAAGGAAATCGCCCGTCTGCAGGGCCGATCAGAACCACAAACCAGCCGCTGAATACTTCGCATTACTAACGAGCAAATTCTTATTCCCCAGCGCAGCCCACACCATACCCGCCATTCATCTAACCTGTCACCCCCGCGAACAATTGTCACCCCCACGAAAAGCCTGCCATCCCGTTTTATGAGCCGAGCCAATTCAAAGCTTTGTTATGCCTTTTAAAAACCTGGTAGAACAGCCCCGCCAAAGGCGGGTTCAGTATCTGCCGAAGGCAAGAAAAAGCTCTTAACTGTGAAACGGATTTGTCCAATTCACGCTGAACCAATACAGTGTTTTCTGTTTCCTGAAATCTGACTTCTACCCGCTCGTTCTAAATAAGGTCTTGCACAACCCCGGAAAATAAAGTATACCCAATGGGTATCATAAACTATGCCCAATAGGTATCATTATACTCGGCAACGGTTCAACTGCGGAGTTGAGCCGCTTTGTTCGCAAGAGACGAAGCCGGTAACATCAATCTTGGGAGTATGATATGAAAACAGCGTCTTTGAGAAAAGCGAGGGCAATTGTGCTGGTCGGTTCGTTACTGGTGGCCCTGGGCGGCTGTCAATGCACTTTTGGAAAACTTGACGGCAAGTGCCAAAGCGACAATGACAATGATGACGATGATCATGGTAAACATCTCAGGCTGCATCCGATCTACGAAGCGGTACTGGTGGGCGCTCTTATTGGTCTTATAATTGGCCACCAGTCTGATGAGGACTGCAACGGCACCGCTATCGGGGCTGGCATTGGCGGCATAGGGGCGATTCTTGCAGCTATCGATCGGCAGGGCGAATATTACAAAAACCTGCCCCGCGAAGATGAACTTGCATCGATTTACGGACTGTAACCAGGCAGCGGCAACTACGAGCCAAACAAACAGTGCATCCCGGAATTGCTGTCGTTTGCCGCTGGCTTGTGAGCGAACAGGTTAACTAACCGCATGGGCCAAGGCCCATCCTGCGGATTCTGAGCATGAGTCAGAAACGAAAAACCAAACAAAGCAAATCAAATGAACAATGCCCAGACAATCCACCGGCGGCCGGTTGGGCCAGATGGGTGGGCGCATTGATATTTTTGTCGGCATTGCTTGTACGAGTGGGGTATCTGTATGACAGTCGTGACAATCCCACCTTTACCGTACCGATTGTTGATTCGATGACTTATGACCAGATGGCACAAAGGGCGGTGCAGGGGCAGGGTCTGACGAGGGATTTTTTTTGGCAGCCGTTTTTCTATCCGTTTTTCTTATCGTTGGTTTATCGTTTGACCGGTTCGTCGATTTTGGCTGTCAAGATCATTCAAGTTGTACTCGGCGGCAGCACATGCGTTTTGACTTACCTTTTGGGAAAAAAGGTTTTTGGCCTGAAGATCGGTGTTGGGGCCGGGCTGATAACGGCTGTTTACGGACCGCTGATATTTTTAGAAGGCGAGCTGTTGGCCGGCGGCTGGGCCGCCTTTGAGGCGGTGCTGCTGGTGCTGATTTTTCTGTACGCTTGTGAAAACAGGACATGGCGGCTGTGTTTTCTGGTGGGTTTGTGCGGTGCTGTCAGTATTATTACCCGCCCGACGTTTCTACTATTTTACCTGGCCGGTTGTGTGTGGCTGACGATCGGTCTTTGGCGAGCGGAGGTGGGTTGGCGGTCATTGATCCTGCGATGGACGGGCATCCTGGCAGGATTTTTGTTAATCGCAATTCCGGTGGCCACGCTGAACCATCACGTGACCGGGCATTTTGCGGTTTTGCCGTCTTCCGGCGGGATCAACTTATATATCGGCAACAATCCCAACTATGGGCAAACGCTGATTGCTCGGCCCGGTCTGGCCTGGAAGAAGATAACCGACCTGCCGGAACAAAACGGCTTCACCGGCGATTCGTATGATACACAAGGCTTCTATTACCAACAAGTCAAGAACTATGTCCTCGATGAACCGTTGGCCTTTGCCTGTGGGCTGGCTCGTAAAACCGTTCAATTTATCAACTCCAGGGAAATCCCGAGAAATGTAAATATCTATCTGTTTACCAAATGGTCGGGCCTGCTGAGGGTGCTTACCTGGAAGGCCGGTGGATTCGGATTTCCTTTTGGTATTCTTTTGCCGTTAGCGATACTGGGTTTGATAAACTGTTGGCGGCGGATTCCCGGCCCGATAGTATTGTTTGTATTCCTTTATCCGTTGTCGATCATTTTGGTCTTTGTGGCGGGGCGCTATCGCATACCGGTAATTCCGGTCATGTCGGTTTTGGCGGCGGCGGGCGTAACGGTTCTGATCAGGTTTATACGTATGCGCAACCGGACCGCTTTGTCGGTGGCCGGGGCGGTTGGAATTGTTATAATCCTGCTTGCCAGTCTGCCCGGTCCGTTTGCGGAAGAGACGCCTAACTACGAAGCGGAGTTGTATTTCGGTCTGGCCGATTCGCTGAATAAACGGCAAAGACACCAGGAAGCGATAACTGCCTATTACCAGGCTATTGCTTTAAGGAGCGATTACGTAGAAGCTCATCACAACCTCGGACGGTTGCTGGCCGATGCGGGTCGGATACAAGAAGCGATGGAGCACTACCGAACCGCCCTGAAGCTCGAACCGCAATTTGCCGGCGTTCATAATGATCTGGGCAGGGCGTTTTTTGAACTGGGACAGACCGCCGAGGCTGTCAAATGTTATCATCAGGCAATTGAAATCGATCCTCGTAACGTCAATGCCTATAACAACTTGGGCAACGCTCTTTTTCAACAGAACAAGCGCCAGGAGGCCCTGGAACAGTTTCTCAAAGCGGTGGAGCTTGACCCCCATGACGGGGCGATCCATAACAATATTGGAAATATCTATTCCATACAGGGTAGGCACGCTCAGGCGATCGAACATTATGAAACGTCATTGAGTATCAGACCGGCCGATGCCAAGACCCTTAGCAATCTGGGCAATGCCCTGCTGGGCATGGAAAAGTACCAGCAAGCGACAAAGAGATACAGACAATCGCTTGAAATCGAGCCTGGAAACGCCAAGACCCATTTCAATCTCGGCATAAGCCTGGAAAAACAAGGCCAAATCGACCAGGCCGTGCTGGAATACGAAACAGCCCTTACCCTGGACCCAGAATACAAAGCCGCCTACATGGCATTGCAAAGACACAAAACCCAAATAGAAAACTCAAGACAATAATTTGACTTTATCGACGGTTTGGAAATACTCGCGGGCGGTTGGGGAAATTGATGTAAGTCTTTATTTTTCGTAGCATGAAATTGATGTAAGTGCTTATTTTACGTTGTTGGAATTGATGTAAGTGCTTATTTTTGCGTAACGATTATAACGATTAGGCAAGATGGGTAAGAAAAAAGTGTGAAATTCCGACGAATTCCGATGAAAAGTGATGTGGTTTGTACCCTGTTTGCGATATGTTTGTACATACTTTGTACCATGTTTGTACTATGTTTTGATGAGTTTTGATGAAAAGTGAATGGAGGGATAGGGGGGATAGGGAGGATGGGGAAGATTAGCCACTGAAACACTGAGACACGGAGAAGAAAAGAATTTGACAAGATAAATAGTGGATGAGTAGATGAGTAAATGGGTAGATGGGGAGTGTAGGGAGGATAGGTAGAGTAGGGGGGATGGGGAAGATTAAGCGAGAAGTCGAGAAGATGAGAAGTTGAGAAGGTGAGAAGGTGAGGAGGGCAGAAATCAGAAGGGAAGAGGGCGGACCACTTAGGGGGGAGGAGATTAGAAGAGTGGGAAAGGTGTGAAGGGTGCGAAAGGTGGGTGAGTTGAGTCGGAGGGGGAATAGAACACGGATCGGACGGATCGGACGGATCAGATTTTAAAATAGGGACAGGAGGTAGGAGGAAGGCAACAGGCAACAGGCAACAGGCAATAGGCAATAGGCAATAGGGGGAGGAAGAAAAAAGAAAAGGGCGGAAGGGGAAGAACAGGATCCGCAGATTACGCGGATTGACGCAGATTTGAGATTAGGTTTGAATAAATGGGGTGTATGGGCCGGGCTACTTTGTCGGGGCTACGCTTGCTGATTATTTGGCGAGAAATACGACGGGGCCTAAACCAAGGGTTATAAGGCCAAGTTTACTTTCTTTCGGATCCAGTAAGACTATTTGGCTTCCCAGTTGATATACTACCTGGTCTCCAGGCAAGACAGTGGCATTACATGTGGTCCAATATAGAATGTGTCTATCAAATTGCAGATGAATGATTTCGGGAGAATAAAGTTCTAGGGGGTTTTCCACACCAAGCCAAGTGTCGCCAAGCATAGCAGTATAGATTTGAAGACTATTTGGGTCTTTGGTTCGAAGATCTATGGCCCGCTTTCTAGTTCTGTCTCGATTTTTTGGGTCTCTGTCCAGTTCTATCTGGGTATAACCTGAGACTTCAATGCCTGTGTAAATAAGTTCGTCTGTTGGTTTTTCCCAGTAATGATCCGGCTGTTTTTCCATATATAACTTCCACAGATTTGGTTTGTCCGCCGGTTTAGCTAAAAGTTTCATATTCATTTGTTTTACAGGGAGAGTGCAAACTTTTTCCAAGGATGAGCCGTCCGGTTTGACAGTATAGAGGTTGCCATCAGATATAGAAATAAAGTAGATTGTGGCATTGGGTACATCCGCAAAAGTCTTTACCGGAACAATATCAATTTTACGATGGCCAACTGGATTACCATAAAAATGCCCAAATGGCGGATTGAAGATTAGTATTAATAAATAAGAAAGTGTCTGAGCGATAATGGAGGCATAAAGGGATTTTTTCACACGTTTGGGTTTTGCCCACATAATAAACAGACAAAAAGGCCATTCGAGAATAACAGTGGCCAGATAGGCGAAGATTATGAGGCATAATAAGAAATAATGGAGATTATCGATAGTAACAAGATGTAAAAGAGGATAATGTAATTGTGAGCCGAAAAGAAGTAAACTACCAGCACCGATCCAAGAAGAAAAATAGTTGCCGGCAATCATGAGTAAAACCGCACGCATCATGGAAATTTTAAAAATTCTGGCAATCAATATGCCTTCGATCAGACCAAGAAAAGCGTTTCCAATAAATAGGTGGAGGATTATATTTTGGTGAAAAATGCTTATCACATTTGCTTGTGCTACTGACGGGAACAGAAACAAGGCAAATATGCCTGCGATTAGTATTGTTAATCTGGATTCTTTAGTATGCATAAACAAAACCACGCAGGTTAAGAGCCGGCCCTACAAAACTGACTCTCACCAAAAACAATTCCACAACCTATAGGATAAAGCAACTGCTCAACAAGTTTTCCATTGCCTGATCGTTTTACTCTATCGGCAAGGATTATGCAACATCTATCTAGATGGATTTGCCGGATTGCTGTAAATTTTGTCTTATTCGGCCGTCACGGGCACCATATCGACACACAGATGCCTAACGGAGTAAAGCTCCGTCGGCCGATAAAAACCCCCTTGCTCGGCCGATCCGTTTGTGGTATTATAGAACCTATGACTGAACCAACCGACAATAAACAGAAAATAATGTGGCAAACCGTGGAAAAGAGGGTCGATGAGATTGCGAATGATGCGAACGATGCGAGCAAAAACTTTGACGAAATACTATCGGGACTCAAAAACCTTATAAAATATATGGGTATCGGTTGCATAGGGTTAAGTCATCAACCTGATCGCGCGGAGATTTGGAGAAATATCGACAAGATACGCGATTGGATCAGAGATACCCGAAACGACCAGCGTCTTGACCGCGCTGCTGAACTCGCAGAAAAGGCCGACAAACTCGCCGACCGGGCCGACAAACGTGCCGACAGAATGGTGATCACTATGTATGGAGCAGTTGCTGCGGCTATTATCTCGGCAGCCTGTGCCCTGGTAACCATACTACTGTACTCGCCCTCTAACTAATCAACCACCCCCTCCCCCGCAGATGGTAAAAAAACGAATTTATACGGCTGTCAACCTAGAATTATGTGATCGTGCAAGAAATCGTAAACATCTACGTCCTTCCACGATGGTTGGCAAATAAGTGGATATGGGCCCTGTGGTGTGTTACTCTGCAACACTTTCATTCTATGTCTTGTTTCGAGTGATAAACCCATGCAAGTTCCCCCAAATTTGTCCGTCTTATAGTCTAGAGACGGCAACTTCAGCCTGTCCACATTTGTCCTGTCGTACCCAAAACCTAGAAAATAGACACTACGTGCGTCATTCATAAGTTCCCAGGCTCTCTCGAACTCTTTTAGATAGTTGTCGTCGCGTATAATCGTGATCGTTTTGCTAGCTTTTACAATGTCTTCCGGCCTTATTGGCTGGTTTTCTCGAAGACCGTAAGGCGTATTGTTATCCTTGTCTTGCCAGGGCAACGCCCCCAGACTCCCATATACATGTATTATTGGTATCTTCCCCACTGCTTCCGCGCATTCTTCGTCTGTTTTTCCGTAAGAGTTCTGCAGAGCCGTAAACAAATAGTGCTCCAACGACCGGTCGTAATTGAACGTAACGATTCCTAGTTTATTCTGGCCAAACCTCTCAAGTGTTCCCCCTTCGTTGAGCTTTTCGAACAATGATTCATACCAGTTATTCTTTTCTTCCTTTATCATATCCTCGAACATACGCTTTGTCTCTTCGCACTCTAACAATACACCAGCAATTGCCAGCTTGCCGATATCAACAAAGTCTGGTTGCCCTTCGAGGAAGGCATCCACTGAGGGTTGTCCTGACCTCGCCAAGGCCCGATTGAAGCTTCTCCATCGCTCTCGGAATTTATTCGCATCTTCCTCTCTATTTCTGCGAATTTGGAGTTGGCTCGTCGCTATATCGACATCTCCTATGGGATTGAACGGATCACCAACCTTTTCCCACCTTATCGTCGTCAGAAGCGAGTTATAGCCAAAAACCTCAGGCCCTTCACAGATATACTTTTTTAGCTTCCTACCTGACGGAAACCCAAAAGGCATACTTGCCCCTGCCCCCAGAACCAACACTGTCTTTTCTGTGATACCAACCTTTTCCATATTAACCAAGCTTCCTATATAAAACTGCCCGACACCACTACCAGGCAACTTACGGCCATTTTACTCTACCGGCCGGCCCTATGCAAGCGTTTTCCCCCAGCCGGCCGATCAGGCGATGTGGGCTGGGGGTATTAATATTCGACCGCTTTGCGGTCGGAAGATAGACCCCTGCCTTCGCAGGAATGACAGAGGTGGGACAGGGTGGAAGATGGATTCCTGCCTGCGCAGGAATGACAATTGTTCGCGGGAATGACAAGGGGGGACAGGGTGGAAGATGGGTGTGGGTTAAGGGGCCACGCTACAGAAGTTTTTTCCGAAACATGCTCAAGCAAAGAAGCTTGAGCATGCCACCCGAAATTTTATGTCGCCCTTACAGGGCTTGGAGAAAATATTGGGGGACATTGTACCCAGGGTGTTGCCCTGGGCTGGTTTATTTTGCCCTTTCAGGGCGGAAGATGGATTCGCTATCGCGGGAATGGGCTTCGCTTCGTGTCCTGCCTTCGCAGGGGTGACATGTAAAAGACCGCGTGAGCTAAGAGCCCACCATACAAGACTGCCAATGGGTCCAGTTGTGGGCCGGAAAACCACTGGCTGCATGAGAAACCTACCTACAAACGTGACATGCACCCCGGTTATAAGTGGTGACAGAAAAAGCTTGCATTGGCATGGCAAATACTGTATAATGAACTAAGCGTCCAGTTTGCTGTAGCCGGAGGGAATGTTATCGGCTGTTGGGGCCAAAGGAGCGAGAGGTTCCTGTGCGATTTCGCTTAGGCGGCTTTTGCGTGTCGCACATTTTCTCGTGAGTTGCTTATGCGCAAAGTTAGAACAGGGCCTGTTGAATGAAGTGGTTGCAAGGTTTATTACTGATAGTGCTTATTGGTTATGCGAGTTTTCTGGCTAAAGATTTTGTTCTGAAGCCAAACAACTCATCTGATAAATCGACCAGTCCATCAACATCTGCGGTCCGTAAGGACGCTAAGAACGGCGGGATTGCCAGGAAGGGTTTGCAAGAGATCGACAATATCCTGTCGAAAGATCTGCCTAATGGAAATTCGGCCTTGTCGAAGCCCGCAGAGGCCAAGTCGGATTCGATTGCCGCGAAGCAGCCGATTCGGGACGCGGCCGAGCAGTCCACTAACGGTCGTGAAAACCCCCGCAGGAAATCCCGGATTAAGAGCATAGACGTAGAAGATATTATTGGTTTGTTTCCGGAAGAGGTGGCCGGGATGAAACAGGTGGCCCACGACGGCAAGGACTACAGAAATGTAATTGATTTGGATCTTGTTGTGACGAGATATTATGAGATGACCGAGCGGAACGACGCAGGCGTTAAAGTAACGATTAGCGATTTGGCGGGTCCCAAGGGGGAAAATCGAATTAAGCTGCCAAGCTGGGCAGACGCGGAAATTTTTCTCGAAGGCGATACCTGTCGCTTTCAGACAACAACTTATCGGAGTTATCAGGCGCAGGAGAGATCGGACTGGGAGAAACAGGTTGTCTCTATTGAGGTACTGGTGGCCCGGCGATTTGTGGTGTTTGCGCAGGGTGTCAATATGTCGATGGACGCCCTAAAAACCGTTTTGGATGCGATTGATCTGACAGGACTTGAGAACCTGATTCAATAGATTCAGCCATTTGGCATATTATTTGACTTCGAACTCGTAGGATTTTGTTTCGGCGACCCTTCCGGCGAGTTTGTCCTCTACCCTTACAGTGATTTTGTATTTGTCTGGCGGCAGGTTTGGCAGAGTGAGCGGTCCCCAGAGGCAGAAGTCGCGTCGTTGGTTGTATATCGGGGTGTCGGGCACATCGGACTTGAGTTCGGCTTTAGGTCGCAATTGAGAGTCGTATAGTGTAAACTCGGCGTAAAGATCGGTGTAGTATTTGCCTTCCTCGTTGAGTTTGGCTTTGATGTTTTCCAATTCGCAGTACACCTTGATCGTGCGTGGCAGCCCTGTTTGCAGTTCCTCGTTAGTTAAGACCTCGTACTTACCGAACCCGGTTACGTTTTCATTGCATATCTTTACACAGGAGATGACGGGGTCCGCCTGATCGGAGAGTTTTTTTGTTAAGGACTCCAGGGCCTTTAGTGCCTGATTGGCCGCCTGTGCCTCGTTGTGGTCGGTAGCGAGTTCGGTCTTCTGGGTTGTCAACAGCAGTGCCTGGGCCAAGGCCAGGCTTTGAGACTGATTTTCTGTTGGTGTAGAAGGTAAATACTGGAGGGCCTTATCATCGTTTCCGTAAACCGAGTACAAGAGCCTGAGTGTCAATTGTGCTTTGGCATCGTCCGGATGTGAGGCGACATAGCGTTCCAGATGGATTATACTGTCCCCGATTTTATCGACAGTGCCGGTGAAATCCGCCGTAGTTTGTGAGACCGCCTGTCGAGTGGGTCCAACTGGTTCAATGTTCGGCTGGCTGAGCGGGTTCTGGGCGGGAAGGTCGTTGCTGAATGTGATACTTGTCGGCATCTTTTCTTTTATGGGAGTTTCCCCGGTCTTTGAGATTTGTTCTTTATAGGTTTTCATTCTTTCTATGTCGGCTACAGAGGGGAACTCGACGTTTTTGTTGTATAGATTCTCGGTCTGCGATATTCCGGCGGCAGTATTGATATTGCTATCATCGAAGGGAACCGGTTGGGCGTCGAGAGCGACCGGGGCCAAATCTGATGTGGCAGGTTCACCGATTCCGGTAACGGTAACGTTGCTGACAGTGGGCGGCCTTTCGGCGGCAAGTTGCCCGGGGTTGTACGATCTGTCAGTCTTTTGGCTGGTAGCGATTTGGATATTCGGCAGTGCTGTTCCTGTCGGCCTGCTTTGCCATTGGGGATTCTGCTGCAACGATGGCGTGGATGATTCTACGAACTGCTGATTAGCACCGCTGAGGGAAGGTTGGTTGTTGTAGCCTTGATATTGCAGGTTATATCCGGTTGTCTCCTGCGTATTGTACGTTTGGTTGCGGTCCGGCTGATTTTGGGGATCCCATTGTTGGTTTTGCGATTCCATTTGCGGGTTGTAGTTGTCCCGTATTACCCGAATAAAACCGGCCTTGTTGGCTTTTGGATGTGTGGGATAGTATATGTAGTCATTGCTGCTGATGGTCTGTGGGGGTTGTTGGGCGCGCTGTGCGGCGTTGACCTGCCATGGCTGGCTGCGAGCGTCAAGCTGGGCGTTCAAGTTACGCTGATTGTACTGGTCGTTGCTATTAAGGCCGGATTGGTAGTAATTTTCAGGAGCGATCATTGGCTGGCTGTCGGGGCTGTACAGACCGGGAGATTCACTGGGGAGTTGCTTTGTGTTGACGACCGCCGGCTGACGGATATAGTCTGGATATCTCGTACAGCCACATAGGACCACCGCGGTCAATACCGACAGTACAATAACGAGACGACAATTACCGCCAAGACGGCGTCGGCAGCTCCATCCGTGACTAATGATAGTAATCATTTTTATCGAGCCTCCATGCTGATATTGTTTTTATATTTTCGATGCCAACATTTTGTTCGGATAACTTTTTTCCCCTCGTACCTTTGTGCCCATATCTTATCAATTCGATTCGTTTTGTGAATGACAAAATGTTATAATAAATTTTTCCAGGCCGGTTTTTATTGTTTGTGTGCCTGTTTTTCCGGCCAGATCGATTTTCATCAGTTCCCTCAGTGCCATCGCAATCTGACGGATTTTCAGTTGCCTGACCTGGCGTATGAACGGTCCCTGCCCGGCATGAGGCCAGATGCGTAGTTGACTGATTATGGTCTGCTCGGAGGCGCCTTGTTCGAGTAGTATTCTCCCCTTGTAGAGTCTGCGAAGGTGCCAGGCAAATGCTCCTACGGCTCCAAACTCGGCTGTTTTATCCTGTGTCAACATTTTTTCGAGATGATTCAATGCTGTCTTGACGTCTGCTTTTGTCATGGCGTTTATGACGTTAAAAACATCATGTTGTCTATTGTTTCCCACCAGTTTTTCCACTTGTGCCATGGTAATAGCGGTTTTTCCCGTTGTGGTGGGGCCAAGGAATGCGGCGATTTTATCGATTTCGTTCATCAGGGCTCCGGAATCGTCCCCGGCCAACTCGATCAGCAGTGCTACCGATTGGCGGTCCAGTTTGAGTTGGTGCTGTTTTGCGGCGTACCCGGTGAGATAATCGGGCAGGTCTTGTGGTTTGACCGGGTCGAACGCAAAGACCTCCCCATTTTTTTTAGCCAATTTGGCCAGTTTCGTATTGGCAGGGAAGCTATTGGCCAACATTATCAAAACCCCGGTAGAACAGGGGTTTTCCAGATATTGTTCGAGTTGCTGGCGGTATTGTGTTATGAACGTGTCGGCATCCTTTACCACCACTACGCGAACCGGCGAGAGAAACGGCATGGTTCGCACATTGTCGAGCACTTCAGCGAGTTCGGCCTCGTTTCCGTCGTAAATGTTCAGTGCCAATTGTGGATCTGCCTGTCCCAGGGCCTGGTCGATTATTTCCTGCAGCTTATCGATGGCGCGCCGTCGATCTTTGCCGTAAATCACGTTAATCGGACATACGGTTTTATTATTTTGTTTCGGATTTGCCTGTGTTGCTGTCATATTATGTAGATGTTTCCCGAGTGTTAGTAATTACCAATGCGTTCCTTTGCTGCGCGGGTGATAAATGACAGGTTTCCGCTGGCTGCTTTCTGCCAGCTTTTTTGAGCTATGTCTGTTTGTCCGAGTTTTTGAGCCATATCGCCGTGCAGCAGCCATATCTGCCAGTCTTCGCTATCCTGAGCGAGTAATTTTTCGAAGGTTTCTTTAGCTTTATCGTATTGTTCGAGCGCGACCATTGTTCGTGCCAGTCGATACAGTGTGGACGGATCGTTCGGTTGTTCTTGCAGACAAAGCTCAAATTGCTGCAGGGACTGTTCGAATTGGCCTGTCTGATAGAGGGCGTCGGCCAAGGCCTGTCGAGCTTTGAGAGATTGCCCATCGCAGTCCAGTGCCTGTCGATAAGCCTGAATAGCCTTATTCCATTCGAGTCTTTGGCTGTACACGTCGCCTCGCTGCAAGTGATCACTGGCCTGTTGCTGGCTTGATTCGGGTTTGTCCGGCGGCGGGGCAATCGCGGTTGGCTGCGGTTCGGCTTTTGCGGCACTTTGCGGAAGCCCGGTACTTTCCGGTGGCGGCGATGGTGTGACCGAGTTTACGTTTACGGTTGTTTGAGTTTGGGTTTGGTTTTTGACAATGTTTATCCAATCGGTGAGCTTTACATCGCTGTTTCCAGCCTGATCGGTCAGAACCAGCTTGATCCTGATAAGGCCGGCAAGCTCTTGCGGCAGTTGCCAGAGGAAATCGCCTATTGCAGGCAGTGAGGAGGTAATCGGTATCCATGTTTCGTTTGTGCTGCTTTTCGGGAAATAGTAAAGTTGCAGCGGACGGCTGCTCAGATGTAGGTCGAAGCCGGCCCAACTGATTTTCAGTTCCCGGTGATAACATTCCCATGTCTGGCTGGACGGGCTTTGAAGGTAAAGCTGGGGCGGAGTATAGTCGATAAAGACCACCTGCTGAGCGGCCACATCAGGTGGTATGAACCCTCTGTCAGCTTCTGGTACAACGCCGGTTTGGCATGATCGAGTACCTTTTTGGTCAACGGCTACTACCAAAAAGCGATAAATACCTTCGCCCGGAGCGACAAATCGAACCGGGCTGATTTTGTCCTTGTCGAAATCGTATAGTTGCCATAATCCCTCGTTTCCCTGCCCGTACCACAATTCGATCCGCCTAAGTTCCCAGGGTTGGAGATTGGTCTGGTAATTGATGTTCATATTTCGAGTACGTATGACAGGAATGGTGGGTGAGCGGTTTTCCATGAACCGGCTAGGTGGCACTGTGGGATTTTGGGGCAGTTGTTGCAAAGATGTAACTTCGGCCAGTGCCAATCGGGCTGGCCATGGAGCCATTATCAGCCAAATCAGTAAGAAGCAGCTAAGCCGCCAACGTCTTGTTTTCACCTAAAATGCCCTCTATAAAGGAGTTATGGTTCTTGTTGTATATGTATTATACTAACAATGACAAAGACATCCTTGTCGGATACATCGGATTATAGGACGTCATTGCTTTAATTTTTTTCGGCTATCGGCCGAACTCCTGTGAAATATCCGGGTCAAGAGCCAACCGGATAAAACCGCATGGGACAAAGCCTCACCCGCAAACTACCGCAGCGACCGGCCGATGTGAGATGTAGGGAGGCTCAAATGCCTGAGCCGAGTGAGGGCGATTCAGTTTCGATTTGCTCGGCTGGTGGAAGATAACCGTGCCTGGAACAAACCCGCAGGATTTCCCGTGCCATCGGTGCAGCCACCTTACTACCGTCGTCATCGACTTCGACCACAACCGCCAGTGCCAGGCACCGTCCATCGTCGGTCCTGGCATAACAGGCAAACAAGGATTTACCCGTCGAACCTGTCTTGCCGTACAGGTGGACCTTGGTTTCGTCCCAGGGTAACGGATGAAAGGCATTATATGCGGTGCCACTGAGTTCGTAGATAACGCCTCGCATCCCCTGCTGCATGATTTTGGCGTTGCTGATTGAAGCGATCCGCTCGGCATATTTCGGAACTGCTGGTGTGATGGTGAGGCTGGGCTTAACAAATTGGCCGTCGCGGGCGATTGTCGCTACACTGTTGGCTATTTGCAGAACCGAGGCTTTCAACGGATTAAGACCAATACTCATGAACCGCAGGTGATACAGGGTGGGCAGATCCTGACCGATAGGGCTTAGATATCCGACGGTTTCGCGAAAAGCTGTATGCGTCCCATCGGTTCGTAACTCACCTGGCCATGCCATAATTTGTCTTCCGAACCCCGCCTGTTTGAGCCAATCAAGCATTTGTGACGAGCCCATTTTTTCTCCGACCTTTATAAGATAAAAATTGCAGCTTACCCTGATGGCTTTTTCCGGGGTTGTTTGCCCATGGCTACAAATATATCTTGGTTCATCCCAGGTTTTACCTTGTATGTCACAATAATATTCTGTTTGAGCGTTTATGATGTTTTTTTCCAGAGCTCCCAGCAGTATTGTGGGTTTGATTGTCGAGCCAGGCTGATAGTTTTCCATGAAGGCGCGATTACAACTGAGTTTTTCCTGGTCGTCGTCGGGCGTAAAATTGATCTTGTTAAACTGTTCTGTTTGGTAATAGGTGTTCAGGTCGAATGTGGGCACGGAAACCGCGGCCCTGATCTGACCGGTGGGGACATCGATAATCACGGCTGCCCCGCGATAATATACCTGCTGATCATTTTGTCCCTGGAATATCTCATAAATATCTTTTTGCAGTTCTATGTCGATGGTCATTTTAACGTCCGAACCGGAAATCGGGTCAATCGAGTCGATTGTATTATGTTCGATATCTCTTTTGATCCATCCGCTTCGGCCACGCAGATACGTCTCGAACATCTGCTCGATGCCCCATTGGCCTCGCCGATGATCGGCGTAATAGGCCGTCAGTTCCTCCGTCGCAGGTTTGCGTTTGATTTGAGGTTGGCCGGTCGCCTCCAATACCGGTCCCAGTTGGCCGATCAGGTGACAGGCTGCGTCACGATGTGGATAAACCCTGGTTTTAACCGTCCGGACGGTTACCGGCCGATCATAATCCGAATCGGCAAGGACCGTGCCCACAAACCTTTCTCTGACCGTCAATGCCGTTTTTTTCGGTATGGACTCCAGGATCGGATGTGCCTGGGTCATTTCCAGCAGATCAGTCTGGTAGATCAGTCTGGTGCGCTCGTTATCATCCGGGATTCGTTCGGCAAAATCCGCCTGGATGGCCTGGGCGTTTTCCTTCGGTTCGTACTGGTCGATTATATCGTTGTCTTTATACCATTTGTAACGTGCCTGGCTGACACGGCGAATAGATATTTTATCATTGATATCATCGATTGCCCCGTAGATGGTTTTGATCGGCTCATCGATTATTTCAGCCAGTTCCGTCAGAAGTTGTTCGGCCAGTTCCAGTTCGGGTCCAAACTTTTTTTGGGTGTATTCTATGGCATCTGTGGCGGTTTTACCTGGATTTTTCTGCAGATATTGCAATTCCCGATATTTCCAGTATCCTTCGTCATACAGGCGGGTGAGTTTGTAATGCAGGCAGATTTTGAAGCCGAGCTGGTCTTCCGCCAGGGCTTGTCCATGACAGTCATAGATACCGCCCCGGACAGTATCGAGCCAATGTGGTTGCTGTTCGAGCAGTTCGTCTGCCAGCTTGACGTAGTGCGCCCCGTCATGGATCTGGAGCCACGCCAACCGAGCGACCAGGACACCCATTGCAACGATCAGAAGAGCTGAAAATACTATCAGTCGCCGTTGAAACATAAGTTACCAGCTTCCGCCGGACCGGCTTGTGTGAAGCCTCATGTTAACTCTGTGATAGGACGTAAGTTACGAACAAATTCCTATATATTACAAACCGAGTGAAATGTTACCAATACCCTGGGAAACATGACTAATCGCTGTTTTCCCCCCTTTTACCATTTGTCCCTGTGGTCCCGTGTCCCTTTGGCCCTTCAGTTTCATCCTCTGTCTTCCAGGATCTGCTTGGCGGTGGGCATTTCGGCCCGGGCCGACCTTTTGAATTCGATGTATCGTGGCGGTACTTTCTTGATGCTGTCGGGCCATTTGAAAAGCAAAGTAATCTGGGCTTGGCCGCCGGTAAAGTATTTGCCTTTTTCCAGAGAGATCGGCGTATATGACGTACTGTTCTCTGCCAGGAGGCCGACTGGATATACACTGCATCCAGTGGCGTTGCGATCCTGGTTGCTGTCACTGTACCCAACCATTCTTATGTGCCCCATGGCAAATCGAATGGCGTTGTCAACATCCTGGGCCCCGTAATCACCTGTTTTGTCCGAGCCTGAGGCGAATTTGAGTTTTACTCCGAGGAGGGTATCTGAGGGTTTCCGGTCGAGTTCTCTGAAGTCATTGGTGACGACCCATGCCCTTTCGATGCTCATGGCGTTTGATGCGGCTTCCTTTCGGCTGCCCTGATGGTCTTCCGGGACCAGTCGGCCCATGTACATTTCTCGCAGCATGTCCGGGTGATGATTTGCGAAGATTTCCGAGCCAGCGAAGCAGTAGCTGCTGACCCGATTCATAAACGTCAAAACCAGAGAATCACCGCAGGGGAAAAGGCTCTTATCCTCTTCGGGGTTGGTGAGTTTTTCACAGCGGTCGAACCCGAGAAACGTCGCTGAGACCGGCAGGCTTTGAAGTGTCAGGGCGAGCATTCCGGTAATGGTCAAGCTGGAGACCAATGCAAAGGCGGCACTGCCCATCCGATCTACCATCAAAGGGAAGTTCATATTGCCCCTGACAAAACGATCGCTCATCCCTCGCAGGGCAAAAAGCGTCACCAGGAATATCAGCATCAGGGAGATTCCTCTTGGCCCGAAGTTGCCGAGTGGCAACTGGTCGTTTATCATCGCCGCCAACAGTTCATGGTAATTCAGCGCCACCACTGCCGCGACCAGTGACCACACCGCCATTATCAACGAACTGAACAGGCCTTGCGTAAAAACCTGATAGTAGATCAGGATTCCCGTTATAATACAAAAGATTACAATTGCCAACATAACTACGACTCCAAAAGACGTTGTAACTGTTCAGTAGTCGAAGACACCGACTCTAATCTAGTATTGCCGGTCAGGCCCAGCGTGTTCATTTGTTCGATTCATTTAACCATTTTCGTTTTTTTGTTTACAGGTGGGACGTTGTTCCTTGTGGTTCTCTTGTATTCTGAGAGTTATTCTCTTTGTTTCACCACTTTTCGCCCAGGTTGTTGAGTTATCCGCAACACCTCCTGAATACTGGTCGTTCCGTCTATTACCTTGCGCAGCGCCTGTTCCTGCAGATAGAGCATTCGTTCCTTTCGACACTGTGTACTGATAACGTTTGAGGTGGCGCCTTCGGCGATGAGTTTTCGCGAAGCGTCGGAGATAATCAGCGTTTCAAAAACCGCGGTTCGGCCGAAATAACCGGTTCCATGGCAGTTCGGACATAGTATCGGGTTTCCGCGTTTATCGTATTCGATTTCCGGCGGCGGCCGGTAAAACTGTTTGATTTTATTGGCCGGCAAATTAAGTTTTTTCAGCATCGTGGCGTCCGGTGTATAGGCTTCCCGGCATTCGTGGCATAGTACACGGATCAGTTTTTGATTGGTAATTGCAGTGAGGCTTTCGGCCACTTTGTCGTTTTCACCTACCAGCTTAATCCATTCGCTCAGTGCCTGAAAGCAATTTGAAGCCGGCAGGCAGAAATACAATTTTTTACCCATTCTGGCCGTTTTGGTTCCGATCCGGGCCATTTCCGGGGAATCGCAAAAGCCGACCAATACCACATCCGGATCGGAATGCAGCACACTTTGCAGTTGCCGTACGGTGCTTTTGGCGTTTGGACTTTTATCCGTGAGAGTTTGAGTGATATTGTCCAGTTCCATCAGGTACTCTGACTCAAGGGTATGGATATTCCGTATGAAGGCATCGTGTTTGCGTACCAGGGCGTAAGCGGTAGTGGAAACACCACTGCCCTTCATACCGGTAATCAGTATGATTCCTTTTTCCTGTTCAATAGCTTCCTGAACGGCTTCCAGTTGATCGGGATGTAAGCCCAGTGCGTCAATTTTGAAGGCTTTTTTTTCCTCGATTTTTTCCAGGCTCAGTTGTTCGCCCCGTCTGCTGCCGGAGGTATTTATTCGCCAGCCGGTATCGCTTTCGCCGGTACGGATAGTAAAGAAGCTTCCCTCCTGTGGCCGTCGATGGTCCCGCACATCCAGACCTGCAACGGCTTTGAGATACTCGATAGCATCGGTGGCCTCCTCATGGGTTCTCTCGCCGGCAACGGTCGCAATGCCGTCGATCACGTAGCGTAATTGATAGTTTTCTCCGAATGGGATCATGACGGCATGGCTGACGCGGCGTTTCCACATATCGTGCAGTAATTCTTCGGCGGACAAGAAGCCGGGATATTCGGGTTCGTCCCGATAAGGCATGGGCAGCACGTTATCATTGACAGAAATGAATTCCAGGCGTGCCTTATGTTTTTTTCTTTGTCGGTCCTCGACAGACAGTAACCATTTAATGTGTGTCGGCGTGAGGACGGTTTCGTTTTTCGGTACTCGTGCATTTCGATGCAGGACGTATATTACCGCTGTCATAGCCCATGTTACCAGGAACAGCCCCAGTCCTACGATTACGGGCGCCGGCAGCAGAAGCCACAGTGCCAGTACCAGTACTCCGCTCATCAGATAAATGCTGTTCCAGAAGGCGCGTTTGGTTTTTACCACCATTGTGTCTTTGTTTATCCACTGTCCCACCCAAGCCCAGAATCCGAAAAACCCCACGAAAACCGCAAGTTTCCAGACGGATATATAGTTTCCCCCGGTTGTCAATTGAGCCAATAATTCATTATGCATTTGCTGCTCCCTGAATAAAATAAGTTTCAGGTGTCAGGATATAATTTTGCGGGCGGATTGTTTAGCTTTTGCCCTTTATGTCGCCACCATTTTTTATCCCAAGATCCCGGTCGATCCGGTTCGAATACCTTTCATAGCCATTTTCAATTCTTCCGGTTTTGGTGCGTAGTTATAAGCGGTTTTGAGGTCGATGAATTCCTGCTCGACCAGTTTCCGCAGCGATTCGGTGTAATCGATCATACCTTCGGCGTAACACGATTTGATCACGGTACTGATGTCGAGTTCTCGTTCTTCGGCGATCAGTTTTCGTATCGACGGGTTGACCAGCAATATCTCCACCGCCGGCACACGCGGTATATCCTTTCGAATGCTTGGCATCAATCGTTGAGAAACAGCCGACCGCAGGTTTCCCACCAGCGCCTGTCGCACCATGTGCCGTTCAATTTGTGGCGTAAGGTCTAACATACGCGTGATGGTTTGGTAAGCATCGGTACTGTGCAGCGTGCCGAAAACCAGGTGCCCTGTCTCGGCCGCCTGCAGACTGGCAGTAAGGGTTATGTAGTCACGTATTTCACCGATCAGCACTACATCCGGGTCCTCGCGCATCAGCGACCGCATGGCATCCTTATAGCTGGGCACGTCAATACCCACTTCGCGCTGACTGACCAGGGCCTTGTCATCGACATAAACATACTCAATCGGGTCTTCGATGGTAATGATATGGCAGGCGCGTGTATGGTTAATCTGGTCTAGCATAGAGGCGATGGTAGTACTTTTGCCGCAGCCGGTGACTCCGGTAACCAGTACCAATCCCTGATGTATCTGCGCGATCTCCTTTATTATGGGGGGCAAATTCAGAGTTTCGAACGCTGGTATTACACTGCTCACCCGCCGAGCAGCCAGCGATACTTTTCCACGCTGGCGATATATGTTCACCCGAAATCGGTCCGATTTGCCCATGTCGTACGCGAAGTCCAGCGCGCCATTTTCCAGGAAGAACTCCTTTTGTTCCGGCGACAATATCTCAAATATCATTTCTTCCAGGTTTTTTTCATCCAGGGGCTCACCGGTGGCGAACCGCAGTCGTCCTCCGGTCCGAATCCTCGGAATCGATTCACCTTTGAGGTGTATATCAGAAGCCTCGGTCTTGATCGCCAGACTGAAATACCTGTCCAGTGCCGGTTTCTTATCGGAGGCCAAATGTTTTGCAATCGGTTGCGCGCACATATCTATACTCCTTATAAGTGCCGATCAATTATTCAAAGTAGCATCGTTTTGGTAGTCCATTCTGACTACGAGTCCCTTATCGTGCAGATATTGTTTGGTCTGCCTGATGGAATACTGGCCGAAATGAAAGATGCTGGCAGCCAGAGCCGCTTCAGCTTTGCCTTCGGTCAGCACTGCATAGATATCTTTCGGACTGCCTGCTCCTCCGCTGGCGACCACGGGGATATTGACCGCCTCGCTCACGGCCGCGGTCATTTCCAGATCGTAACCTTCCCTTGTGCCGTCGGAATTTATTACGTTGAGCACGATCTCTCCCGCCCCGTCGTCCTGTCCTTTGCGTACCCAGTCCATTACTTTTATCCCTGTACCTTTGCGGCCGCCATCGACATAGACCTCCCAAAGTTCGACATTGTTTTTGACGACACGACCGGCATCGATCGCTAAGACAATACACTGACTGCCGAACCGCAGTGCCGCCTGCCTGATCAGATTCTGATTACGAATCGCGGCGCTGTTGATACTGACTTTATCAGCTCCACTGTTGAGCATCAGTCGAACGTCCTCGATCGTCCGGATTCCGCCTCCTACCGTCAGAGGCATAAAGACCCTTTCTGATGCCTCCCGCAGCACATCGACCGTCAGTGCGCGTTTTTCATGACTGGCGGTGATGTCATAAAAGACCAGTTCGTCCGCTCCCTGCTGTTCGTATCGCTGGGCACATTCGGCCACTGAACCGGCATCGCGATGCTCAAAAAACCTCACCCCCTTGACCACTCGGCTTTTATCGACATCCAAACACGGAATAATCCTTTTAGCTAACATAAGTCTTTTAATATTAGGGTGTTATCTTCGGGGCAGCCCCGAAGAATCCATATCCTACGGGCATGATTTCGGGTAGGAGTTACTGTCAATCTGCCACCTGTTACCCCATTTACGTTGGGGATACTTTCCAAGTCGCCATTATATGCGAAAAACTCTGTTCAGGCAATCAATTTCCGCGAATCCGTAACTGCGTTAAAAATATCCAGGTCCGGCGTTTGCTAGTCGCCAAAAAGAGAACATAGTTATATGGCTATATAACTCAGTAGTCGGCTATCGGAGGAAATAATCGGAGATTCCCTCGGCAATGGCCTGGGCGATTTTTGATTGATACCACGATGCGTTCAGGTTTGCGGCCTCCGTACGGTGGGAAAGAAAACCACACTCAACTAACACTGCCGGACGGGAATGGTCCTCCAGCACAGCCAAACGTTGTGGACGAGTTTTACGACAGGCTATTCCGGCCCGCTGGAGGGATGTCTTTATTTTCCATGCAGCTCGTTTGCTTTGTTCTGAAGCGGTTCTGCCGGTGAGCACGGTTGCTCCTGAAGCAGCAGGATTTCGGGAGAAATCTGCGTGTATCGAAACGAACAAATCCGCTTTACGGCGTTCGGCTATTGCCGCTCTGTCGGCCAACTCTATGAACCGGTCAGTGCTGCGGGTCATAACAACATTGGCCCCACGATCGGTAAGCAATTGGGCTAATTCAAGAGCGATAGCCAAAACGATATGCTTTTCGGGGACGCGTGAGGTATCCTGAGTACCGGGGTCCTTACCGCCATGGCCGGGGTCGATCACAATTGTTACCGGACCGATAAAGGGTTCAACCGATGGCGGCTGGGACTCGATCACGGGAGGTAACACAGGTTTGCGTGGTGGGATGGAGGTGGGAGTTGATTGGGGGGTGATGATTCGTCTGGCAGTAATGTTGGGCGTGTCTGGCAGGTATGTGGTGCAACCTGCTGAACCGAAAACGACAGGCAAAACGGTCAGGCACAAAACAGCCAAAGCAGGGTAACCCTGCCTGCGGCAATGCTCTACCCTGCAATTTGTCTGCCCCGTGGGGTAAGGCCTCATAGTGCAATCTGTCGGAAAAGACCGCGAGGAACGAAACCTTACACCACAGTTGAACGCTGTGCTTTTATGTTTCGTTTTTGTTTTTACTTTTTGTACACCTGGTTGGGGTCGTAAACTGGTTTGGCAATAAACTTAAGTTGATTATGGTGGCCGATTGTGACACGACGGTAAAAACATGACTGATAACCGACATGGCATTGGCCGGCATTGACGGTTACTTTAAGGACAAGGCAATCCTGATCGCAATCGACCAGTATTTCCTGGACCTTCTGTATGTGTCCGGACTCTTCACCTTTAGTCCATAATTTGCCGCGAGATCGGGAATAATAGGTAGCGTTTCCGGTTTCAAGAGTCCGGGCCAGAGCCTGGTCATTCATATAAGCCAGCATAAGTATCTGGCCGGTTTGGCTGTCCTGGGCAATTGCGGGAATCAGGCCCTGAGCGTCAAATTGTGGGACAAAATCGGCGCCAATTTCAATTTCCTTCGCTACAGACATCAATAAATTCCTCCGAAATATATAGACCAAAGCTTATTTTACGTTGCTGGATTTCTGAAAACAGCAGCAGGGTCTAAAAACCACGCTATTTTTTATGGTTGCGTGTAGTGTAGTATCTGGCGTGGAATAATCAAGGTGCGAGTTCGCACTTTTTCTTGTGTGTTGCTTATACGCAACGTCAGAACAGGGCCTTTTTGGACCAAAGCCGGTAATTTTATACGTTATCGGAACAATTTGTGGTAACGGTGTGGCACTGTATAGCGCAAATTGAAAAAAATTATTATCGGTCGCGTATGGAACTATAAACGCGCCTGAGAGCTTTTTAAGGAGGTATTTTTTAGTCGGCCCCCGGTAAGGCCGAGGATAGGTATGGCCAACTATGAATGGGTGCGCTATCCCCACATGGATAAATGATGGGGTAAAGGTGATTATGGATATTAGCAAAATCGAAAAGCTGATGCGGCAATGTGATTTTAGTGATCTGATCAAGATCGAAAGAGTTCTGACGGAATTGATCGGCAGGGCAAAAACCAGTGAGGCCAAGGATGACGAAGAGGCGGGTCGCAGTATGCGTCGCGAAAAGCGATTTCAGGCCAACCTTCTCGGTACGCTGACAAGAGTTACCGATGTCAAGCCGGGTGAGCGCAAAGAATACAGCGTGACTATAAGTGACATTTCGCGTAGCGGTATGTGCCTGCACGTGGATAACAACTTCATTTCGTCGCGTGTGGTAGAAGTGACGTTTGCAGGACCAGGGGGGAAGATCAAGCAGTGTTTTCTCGAGATAGTGCGGATTCGAAAGATGAATAATCAGGACGGCAACTGGCTGGAGTTGGGCTGCAGAAGCGTCAATAACGAAGAGGTCAGGCGACTGCGTTTGCTGGAAGAACAAACAACCAAAACTCGCAGTAAGCTGCACAGTCGCAGAGGTATGCTTGTTATGTTGGTGGGCAGAGATAAGGATACGAGATTAATAGAAAAGAAACTCGCCTCTCGAGTACAAACCAGACAATACAACATACGATGCGTTGACAGTGTTCATTTGGCAATGAAGAGCGCAGGGAAGATATCAGCCCAGTTGGCTATTTTCTGCCATGGCTCGCAGTTGAGCAAAGATCCTCAATTACTGGAGGCACTGGAGCTTAAGCCGCCGGATCTTGCAACACTGGCGATCATAGAGAAAGAAGAAGACCGGCTGCTTCTTTTGCAGGCAGGCATTGATGAGTGCCTGGCAGAACGAAACTACGACAACTTCCTGTTTTCCGCTATTGAACGGGCCATGGTAGGCCATGCCGGACGTTCTAACAAAGCGGCAAGGCAACTGTCAGGACAGGCGCTGATTGTCAGTATCGACAATACCAGAGTCAATCTTGTTTCATATCAGTTGGGAGAGCACGGATACAGCTTCCGGGTAGCCACTGATCTTCAAGAAGCTCAGCAATTCACAAGTGATATGTTTGATCTGGTATTGGCTGATTTCGATGCCGAAGATTATGAAGAGTTCAAAGCGGTTCGTCAACTTTTCGGTAATTTGTCCGTAATAGCTTTGTGCGAGGATATCGCTCACGGACAACAGGCCATAGTCAACGGGGCCAGCAATTACCTGTGCATGCCACCCAGGGAAGAAGACATTCAAATGGTTCTGGACTTGGCAAAGGCAAATCTCCAGTCGCTGTCACTGCCATAGAATGTTAGCTTGTAAAAAACTGCGAAAGTCAACATTCAACATACACACTCAATCGTCCGCCTGCCTGGGGTTTGACTGGTTTTAGAGGTTCCCTTAATGGAGGATGGCTTGGTCGAGGTAGTTTGGGATTTGGACGTTCCAATTGGTTTTTTGTTTGAGGTATTCGGCGAAGCTGGTGGTGCTGTCTGTTTCGCCGTGGACCAGGAAGATGGTTTTAGGAGGTTGTTTGATGTTTGAGAGCCAACGGAACAGGCCATCACGGTCGGCGTGGCCGGAAAAGCCGTGCACTCGAACAACTCTGGCTCGGACGGGATAGTACTGACCCATGATTCTGACGGGGTCGGCGCCATCGACAATCAGTCGGCCGAGTGTGCCGTTGGCCTGGTAGCCGGCGAAAAGGATCGAACTTTGCGGGTTCGAGATATTGTTGACTAAATGGTGTTTGATGCGGCCGCCGGTGCACATGCCGGAACCGGCTATTATCAGTACGGTGCCTTTGATGCGATTGATGGCCTTGGACTGGCCTGCTGTTTCGACCATCTGGAGACCGGGGAAATCGAAAGGCGATTCGTGCTGTCTAATCAGCTCGACCATTTCACGGTCGTAGAGTTCGGGGTGTTTTTCGAAGACTTCGGTGACCTTAAGGGCCATGGGGCTGTCGAGGAAGACCTGAATGTTTGGTATCTGATTTTCGATGAGTAATTCGTTGAGGTAATATAGGATATCCTGTGCCCGTTCGATGGAGAAGCTTGGTATGACGATATTTCCGCCGGCTTTCTTGGTGGCGTTGATGGTGTCTTTGAGCATTTGTTTGGTGTCTTCAGGGCGTTCGTGTACGCGGTCGCCGTAGGTGGATTCGATGAGTACGTAGTCGGCCTCGTTAAAGACGGTCGGGTCTCGCAGGATGGGTTTGTGGCGGCACCCGACGTCACCGGAAAACAGGACGGATGTGGTTTGGCCGTTATTATGGATTTTGGTTTTTATCATAGAGGCGCCGAGGATGTGTCCGGCGTCGTAAAAGGCTGCCTCGATTCCGTCGGCGATTTTGACGAATTTTTCGTATCGTACCGGTGAAAACAGCGTCATAGTGTTTTCGACATTTTCGATGGTATATAACGGAACGAGTGGGTATTTGCCCTTTCTGTTTTCGCGTTGGTGTCTTTTCTTTTTGTGTTCGACGTCTTCCATCTGGATTTTGGCGGAGTCGAGCAGTATGATGCGTGCGATTTCGACGGTGGCGGCAGTGCAGTAAATGCGTCCTTTGAATCCGCCTTGTACGAGGCGGGGGAGCCAACCGCAATGGTCGAGGTGAGCGTGGGTTATAAGGACTGCGTCAATGCTCGAAGGTGGTACAGGGAAAGGATCCCAGTTTCGCTGCTGGAGATGTCTTTCCTGATAGATTCCACAATCGATGAGTATCCGTGAGCCATTGGCTTCGAGCAGATGTCGGGAGCCGGTGACATTTTGAGCGGCGCCCAGAAAACGCAATTTGATTTCCATATTCGGTCTCGTCTAACAAGTTTTGTCCAATGTATAATTCAGGTAGAACAGTTAAGCCATTGTAGAAATAGCTGTTACAATTGTCAATCGGGTAAAAAACGCGGGGAAATAGTGTTGACATTGTTAGGGTAGTGTGATACAAGTTGCAGCAGTATATTGTCAATTTTACGTTTGGAGCGATATCATGTTGCCTTCATATTTCACATCGTTTTGTCCGTTTTGGGTGAGTAGGCTGAAGGAACAGAAACAGTCGGGTGTATTGCGGCGGCGGAAATCCTGTTGTCGGGCGGGTGGTTTTACACTTATCGAACTGCTGGTGGTGATATCGATTATAGCTTTGCTGATGTCGATTTTGATGCCGGCGCTAAATCTGGCGAGAGAACAGGCCCGGCGTGTCAAATGCGCGGTTCAATTAAGGAATTGGGGTGTTGGCATAGTAATGTACACTGGTGACAATAACGATAAGCTGATGAAGACAGTGGTCTATTGGGGTAATGCGCCTTATCCGCATTACATGATGACGTTACCGCTGAGCCAGGCTGATGAGATGTGGAATATGAAAGCTATAAATCCATATATTGAGTTTGCCAATACCTGGTATAAGGACGGTAATTTGAGCGAAATGATAACCTGTCCGAGCTGCAGCGCCGACTTTATGCAGGAATGGATCAAGAAATGGAATCGTGGATATTTTGATTTTATAGAGTTTGCGTATAGCTATTGGGCCAGGGTGGATGATCTGAAAAAACCTGACGGTTCACCCATAGATTCACAACATTTCAGTGATAACGCAAAGAGGTTTCTGACTAAAGGGATATTATCTCAAAGCCGACTTCTGATGAGCGAAATTTTGTATATTGACACGTCAGACAGCATGTACCGCTACAACCATGGGAGAAAAGGCTGGTCGTGGAACGAATATAGTCGTCCTGCGGGTGGTGGGACTCCACATGCTGTTTCCGCTGGAGTCGATACGGACTCGATGGCTACCGGGCGAAGTCAATTGTTCGGGGACGGCCGGGTGGAATGGAAAGATATTCCTGGCAGCGGTCCTTTTGATCTTCCTGATATGGGCGATCGAAACATGCAGGAATGGGGAGGATACGATACCGGCTGGCTAAGCTATGAGTATGACATTTCGTATTTCTAAAGGACGGTTTTTCCAAGCAGTTCGGGCGGTGAGTTTAGAATCATTGAAATATTTTTTGTGATTTTTTGTCAGAATATGTGGATGGCAACTGAAAGGACCAGAAGATGAGGGAGTTATTTTTTACTGCGATGATGGTAATGGTGGTGATGTTGAATAATACAGAGGGGAGGTAAGAGCAATGTTGCAAAAGAATATTGTTATATTAGTGTTGCTGTTGGTTTTTTTTGCCGGCGTTGATGTTTGTGCCCAGGGCCGAGGGGATACAATCCCGTTGGATGGGGTCTGGAAATTTCGTCTCGACGGCGAGGACGTCGGCGTCGCGGGAAAATGGTTTGCCCTGGAGTTTGACGACACCGTCCAACTGCCCGGCACGACCGACGAGAACCACAAGGGCATCAAGAAGGACGAACAGTGCATCGATCGCCTATCCCGGGTCTGGTATTGGAAGGGGCTGGCGTGGTATCAGCGCCGGGTGACGATTCCCGACGGCTGGAATGGCAAGCGGATTACGCTGTTCCTGGAGCGGTCCAAGAATACCCGTGTGTGGGTCGATAAAACTTTTGGCTCCTCATAAGAATCTGTACATGGATATGCCAAAAAATGACTGGTTTCT
>CAZICK010000035.1:18991-37520 GCA_964537505.1 uncultured Pirellulales bacterium | reverse complement strand
ATACAGCAGTTCTTAGCCTCGTGTTCTGTACAGATTCTTATGAGGAACCAAATATATTTCCATCCAAGCGTGATTATTCCTCTAGTCCCTGCCGTGTAACGATGGGCACATAGCCCACCTCCATGCCCTTCGGCGGGGTGACGATCAGGGCCGGGTCGATTTCCGCCAGTGTTCCGACCGTTGGCGGGGCCAGGTACTGGCGGTCCTTTGTCCAGTGGCGGTGGAGTTTCTCCACTCGCTTCTGCATGTTCTCACGCTCGGCATCAGTCAAATCCGCATTGAGTAACGCGGGCTGGTCGGCGAATCGATACCAGTAGTAGGTCACCGTGCTGCCGTCTCCGATTTTGACCTTGAAAGGTCCAGCCACGGGGCCGGGCTTTTTCCAGCAACTGGCTGCATCATCTGGTGTTACGTATGTTTTGGGTGGATTCTCGGCGGGCCTGCTAAAGCTGATCTTGCTCAGCCCGGTTTCAGCCGGAACATTTTCGGCCGCCACCACAACCCACTTGCCCTTGCTGTCCTTGTCGTCTTTTACCAGGCGATAGTATTGGGGCAGTGTCACCAGTGAGCCGTTTTTGGTTTGTTTTTTTGTAACCAGATCGCTGTCCCACTGAAAGCTGAAGGTCATCGGATCAGATGCCTTTGCACTCATAAAGGAATCCATAGCTATCGGAGCCTCTTGCCCCCTGGGGATATGACGCATATAAATTTTCCAGTCTGCGCCGCCTCGTGCGTTAAACTTTTGTACGCAAGCGCCCCTGGGGTCGATGAGGCTGTCAACTGGATCGCCGCCTTCAAACCATGCCTTAACGGCGTCCCAGAGTGCTTTCTTGTTGTAAACTGTAAGCTGGTGTAATAGTACTGAATCACCCTGAGGTCCTACGGGGTACTGGGTCGGGGCCATGCGGGCATAGGTCTGACCTTTGGAGTCAGTGGCTTGAGCGCAGCGGATATCCTGCGTTTCCATCGAAAAAGGTTTATTGGCTTCAGATGGGCGGCTGTCAAGAAACATGCCACTCAGGCGAGAATCGTCAACGGACGCACAGGACCAGAAATAAGGTGTGAAGAAGGCAACCGGGCCCTTAAAGGTTGCAGTGTTGAGAAACAGGGTCCAGCAGTGATTTCCGGTCGGAACGTTTTTGCCCGCGGTGGTAGATTTCGCCTCAGTCAGCGGCAACGGCAGATAGCCGGAACCAAACAGTTCGCCGCAGGCGCCCTGTTTGAGATTCAGGCCGTCTGGAGGCCACAGCACCCATGGGCTGAGTTGTGCTACACCATACTTGCCTTTAGGTTTGCTCCAGTCCCTTCCCTGGCCGGCACCAGGCCCGTTGGCCCATCCTCGAAAGTTCAGCTCTACGCCGCCCATAATAAATTTCGGAGTTTCTGTAGGATACTCCGTGTCTCGCCACCAGCCAAGTCCGCCCTCGATGTCCGAATACAGCTTGAGTCCCTCAGGCACAGGCTTGTCATTATGAGCAAACATCCATGTGCCGAACAGACCCGATTGAAAACTATGCCCGGGATACTCCCGCATTAAAGGCCAGGCCGCTGAATACATCGAATACCCGGCGTCGTACGTTTGGTCAACCCTCTCTATACTGACAGAGGTGTAGCCACCAACGTTTCCTTCATAGACTGTGTTATCTTCGGCGAACAGCAACGTGCTGTACATAATAACCGCGACACTGACAACAGATACATACTTTTTTGTCATAGTATTCATAATGGACTTTCCTTTCATTCTGATGTAAGTCGTACACCGAAAAGAATCAATATAGTTTAAGCATTTTCGCGGTCAATTATTTAATAGTTCCAACGCGATGTCAATATCTAATTGGATAATTGTACCGAAATTAATGTGCCTTGAAAAGGACCGCCCGGACGCCGTTGATTGGGAAACATTGCGACCAGGCATTCACGGGCACTGGAAAAACGATCTTTTAAGCTTGCAGATGGATCGTAAGCCATTAAAATGGCCTGGAAGATGATTTTTTCCATGGCCATCCCTGTTGGATGGAAATTGGGTTAAAAAACCGCGAAAGTTAACAGGAAGTGACTTATGAGAAATATTTATTTATTCCTATTTTTATTAATTTCATCTGCGGCAGTGGGTCAGAATCCTGTAATGAAATGGGATTTTGAGACCATAAAGAACGGGGAGTCGATCGAATTATCAACGAATATAGCAGATACTATCGAAGGTAATTTCGAAGAGGCACCCGGTATCAGCGGCAAAGGTCTGCGCCTCGATGGCTTTACAACCCGGATTGTCCGTGAAGGAAAAGATACAGTAAAACCAGGCGACGAATTCACAATAGAGGCATGGGTATCTTTGGGAGAATATCCATTGAACTGGTGCCCGGTGATCACGACCGAATCGGATGAAGTCAAGGGATATCGTCTATTGATCGGGCCGTACGGTCAGGTGTCCTTCGAGACCGCTATCGCCGAACAATGGATGTCCTGCACAAGTGCCAACGAGACGATGCCCCTGAGAAGATGGATGCATCTTGCGGCTGTGTACACGGCAGGCAAGGCCATAACATTATATGTGAATGGCGAAGCTTCGAGCACAGTGGCGATCACAGGCGGCATGATCTATCCTTCCAAAACCGACTGCATTATTGGTATGGTCACCGCACCCAGAAGGCCCAGCAATACCATCAGGACCTGGGGCACCATGCCGGATTATTATGGACTGGACGGGATCATCGATGAAATCATGGTATTCGACAAGGCATTAACGGCAGATCAGGTCAAAAGCGATTTTTCCAAGTATGCGGTGAGTGTACCGGATATTCAGCCCCGGAGGCTGCCCACGATCGAAAAGAACCCAGGTCATTTCGGAGCTTTTTACACGAAGCTGAAATACTACGATGGATGGGATAACCTGTGGCCTGTAGATCAGGATCCTGACATTGTCGTCTGCTTCGATAACTCGCCTGTGAAATTTATTTTCTGGAGAGGCGTCAGATACGGTCCGTGCTGGGTATCTGAAAATGAGAATTGGATGACCGACCAGAGCCTTGAAACGTGGGCCAGCGGGATAAACGATACCGAGGGTTGTTTCGAACATATGCAGGACCGGCACTGTCGGTTTTCCCATGTTCGGGTGATAGAAAACAATGCGGCCCGGGCAGTGGTCCATTGGCGGTACGCACCGGTCAGCTCACACGGCAGCACATGGGGGCCTGATTCCAAGACCGGGTGGGAATGCTGGGTGGATGAGTATTACACAATTTATCCCGATGGATCAGCGGTAAGAAAGGTGTCATGGAATAAGGATACCACAGGCAGAGCCCTTCAGTTACAGGAATCACTGCCGGTTACACAGCCGGGCCAGGACAACGATCAACTTTTGGAAAACGATTACGTGCACGTGGCTGATTATGATTATAATACCAGGGCTGTTTCTGTTGACCGGGACAAGCAACCGACTGACTGGAATAGAAACTATACAGTGCAACAATTTAATTTCAAGTCAAAGAACAAACCATATATCTGTTTTGAACCGGGGAACCGTATGTGGGTCAGATTGATCGATGTTGGATATAACCATTTTCCCGTGAACCAGGCGCGTTGTGACGGACGATGGCGAAAAACACTGGATCGCCCATCACATATTTCCAGCTCACCCTGTTCAAATCCGGTTGTCCATGAGAACGGAAATCGTCTTTACTGGAATGCGTTGTACGGCATGAATAGTATGAATATGACCGAACTGGTAAGGTTTGGCCGCTCATGGGCCTATCCGGCTGAATTATCGACAGGGCCTGGTTTTGTTTCCAAGGGATATGATATAAGCCAGAGATGCTATCAGATTGAAAACGTGTCAGGCAAATCCAACACATCTGAGATACACCTTAAAGGGAGCAAAGACTCACCTGTCCTGAACCCTGCTTTCTATATTAAAAACTGGAATGCAAACGGGGCCAAGGTTCTTGTAAACGGGAAAGCCTATGTCAATTACAGAGCCGGAATCAACCGTGAACTGGAAGGCAATGATCTGGTTGTGTTCGTTACTATCAATGAAGTTGTCCCTGTCGATATAACCATTTTACCCGCAGATTAGATCGACATATTTATTCTGTGCCTTCTTCACCCGGCGTTCGAGATAAGATTATGAGAAAGAGAAATTTTTAAAAGGATTCTATGATGGAAAAGATTCCAACTAAGCCAATTTTTACCGTGTCGTGCATGGCAAGCGTCATACTGTTGGTTGCACCCTGTATTGCGGACATGAAAGCCGATTTTGTCAATCCGCCTGTCAAGTTCAGGCCAAGGCCGCTGTGGTTTTGGAACAATAGCGCAGTGACCGCAACGGAAGTCGCCAACCAGATGCAAGGCAATCTGGACAGTGGTTATGGCGGTCTGGCTCCGCTGCCCTTTGGAAAGGATTTTACCCCCAAGTATCTTACCGATGAGTATTTTACGCTCTATCTCGCTGCCGTGACAAAAGCCAAGCAGTTAGGGATGTTCCTGACTATTTATGACGAATACGGTTTTCCAAGTGGAAGCTGCGGCGCTAATATGGGCGATGGGATTCCCCGGTTTAAGAACAAATATCCAGATGCTACTTTACGACGACTTGACAAACACGAAGACAATGTTACCGGTCCGAAGACCTTTTCCAGGCAAATTCCCGCCGGAACGCTCATGAGTATCGTTGCCATGAATACTGTTACCAAAGAAAGAGTTGACCTTACGAGCAAGGTGAGCGGAACAACGATTTCCTGGGATGTTCCAGGCGGATCATGGAAGATTATGATTTTCGTCTGCGTACTCGATGGCGATCCGAATGTCGATTATCTCGAACCGGATCAAGTCGCTAAATATATCGGCATGGTTTATCAGCCTTATTATGATCACTTCGGGAGTGAGTTTGGATTGACAATAGGCGGTGCTTTTTACGATGAGCCAACGATGTATCGCGGACAAGGCCGTTTGTGGACGGATAAGTTCAACGATAAGTTTGTTGCCAAGTATGGCTTTAGCCCGACACCGTATTATCCGGCGCTGTGGTACGATATAGGGCCTGAGACCCAGGCGGCCAGAAATTATCTTTTCGGGTTCAGGACAGAGCTTTATGCCACTGGTTTTGTGAAAACAATACAAGACTGGTGCAGTGCACACGGTGGAATACCGCTACTGGGCCATCAGGACCAGGAGAACATAAAAAACCCGGTAGGCGTTTCAGGCGACCTTATGAAAGGTTATAAATACCAGGATGTTCCGGGGATTGACAAGATCGGATGGGACAACGATCCTGAAGGGTATTATAAGATTGTCAGCTCAGTGGTGTACAACTGGGATAAGTCTCAGGCAATGACAGAAAGCTATGGCGCCATGGGAACTTTATCGTGGGAGCGGTTGTATTCGATTGTGATGGAGCAATATGCCAAGGGTATCAATAATTTTATTCCACATGGGGTTTGGTATAATCTCGATAGTGTCACATATCGGCCTGAGCTTTCCTATCGGTCCCCTGTATATTCCAAAGAGCTTCCTGAATATAACACGTACCTCGGCAGACTCAACGTGCTGTTGCAGGACATCGGCCGACATGTGGCCGACATTGCTGTGCTGTACCCGATAGCAACCTTACAGGCTGGTTACTATTTCGATGGTCCGCTAGATCCCTATACCGGCGGTGTGAATGTTCCTGAAGCGGATTACGTTTATCTGGGCGAACTACTGGCTACAAATGTGTGCCGTGATTTCACCTTTCTCCACCCGGAAGTTCTGGACGAGAGGTGTTCGGTCAATGGCAGCGTCATCAAGCTTAACAATAAAATAAACTGTGAAGAGTATAAAGTGCTCATTATGCCAGGGCACAGGACCATCCGTTGGAGCAATCTGCAGAGAATAAAGCAGTTTTATGACAACGGCGGCAAGGTTATCGCCACAGGACAACTCCCGTATAAATCGGCAGAGTTTGGCCATGACGGGGATGTGGTCAGGACCATCAAGGCGATGTTCCCGCAAGTCAGTCAACAGATAATTGCCACAGCTTCCACGGAGTGGCGAGAGTCGGGCGCCTACGAGGCCGCTAAAGCCATCGATGGTTCGATGGACACTCGCTGGGCTCCTTCCGATCAAGAAGCAAAGAGCTGGTGGCTCGAAGTGAATTTTGGGGCAGACAAAACGTTTAATACGGCAATTATCAAAGAGGCTTTTGACAGAGTATCTTCATACAGCGTCCAATATTGGGACGGCAGTACCTGGGTCACCTGCGTTTCAGGCAATTCGATTGGCGTAAATAAGGTGGACAAATTCACCACCGTTGCCGCCTCGAGGGCCCGGCTTTCGATCGGGAGTGTGTCTTCGGCAACCCCTTCGATATACGAGTTCGAACTACATCTGGATAACAGCCCAAATCTATGCCACAGCGATTCACTTGTCATACAAAACGGCAGCAATGGAGCGGTTAGTATCTACCTTAATTCTCCAAACGAGTCGAGCCTGCGCCGGGCACTTGACAATGTTGTTAACGTTTACGATGTGGAGTTCGAGAACGACGCGAAACTGCGATATATCCATAAAGTGAAAGACATGACTGATATTTACTTTTTCGCCAATCCTGGCAGTTCGACCGTGGATACCTGTGCCAAATTGCGTGGGGAATTCACGATCGAAGCGTGGGACCCGCATACCGGGGAAATTTTCGTTCCTGAATTTTCCAACTCGGTCGAAGACGGGCAATCGGTCACTATAGTACGGTTGAATCTGACTGCGGTTCATTCATTATTCATCACCGCAAAACAATAGCCAGCGAAAGCCGCCAAGTTGAATGTGCGACAGCCTGGCGTTAGAATATAGGCAACAGCCTGGATTTTTATGAAGGAAGTTGATAGTATGCGGCACGAAAAACTGCTCCGGGCGGACAAATGCGTTTTGATGGTGGTGGATGTTCAAGAGGCATTTCGGGACCATATCCCGGATTTCGACCGCATTGTCGAACGCAGCCGGGTAATGATCGAGGCGGCCAAACTGCTCGATGTGCCGATTATCGTAACCGAGCAGTATCCCAAAGGTTTGGGCCGAACCGTGGAGACTTTGCGTAATATACTGGGTGAATCGCACTACTACGATAAAATCACCTTCAGTTGCCTGCAGGACGAAACCGTAAGAGAGGTTTTGCTGACAACCGCACGGAAACAGGTGTTAGTGGTAGGAATCGAGGCGCATGTATGTGTATCGCAAACGGCTTATGACGCGATTATGCTGGAATTGGAGCCATACCTGGCGGTTGACGCGATCGGCTCACGCCGCCCAAGCGATACCGAAACCGCCGTGCGGCGGCTGCGCGACGCCGGAGCGATAGTAACCACCACGGAAGCGGCAATTATGGAAATGACTTTATCGAGCAAACATCCGAAATTTCGTGAAATCTCGAAACTGATAAAATAATCGAAAAGGGATCTTATACCATGGACTATCCTACTACCAGACTCAGCCGTTTACGCGGTAATCCAACCTTTCGGCAAATGGTGCGGGAGACTACGCTGGAGATCAGCGATCTCATACAACCGTTGTTCGTCCATCATGGCGAGAAGGTAAAGAACGAAATTGCCTCAATGCCGGGCCAATTTCAGCTTTCCGTGGATAATCTCACCGAACAGGCTCTGAAATTTTTCGATATGGGTATTCGGGCGGTGCTGCTTTTCGGCATACCGGCTCACAAAGACCCAATCGGCTCGGATAGCTGGGACGATAAAAACGGGATCATTCAGCGTGCCCTGCGTGCCCTGCGTAAAGCGGCGCCGGAAATGATATTGATCTGCGATGTTTGTTTTTGCGAATATACCGATCATGGCCATTGCGGCGTAATTGTCGAACGCAACGGCCGGAAAGTACTCGATCATGACGCCACACTGGAAAATTTAGCCTTGCAGACGGCCTCGCACGCACGGGCCGGAGCAGACATCGTCGCTCCGTCTGGCATGATCGATGGCGCGGTCGGCGTTATGCGTCAGACACTCGACGGTATGGCTTGCAGTCACATACCGATCATGAGCTATTCAGCTAAATACGCGTCCAGTTTTTACGGTCCATTTCGCGATGCCGCCGAGGGTGCGCCGAAATTCGGTGACCGGCGTAGCCACCAAATGGACATTGCCAACAGTGATGAAGCGTTGCGGGAAGTGGAACTTGACATCCTGGAGGGAGCCGACATCGTAATGGTCAAACCCGCCCTGGCCTATATGGACATCATAAGGCGGGTTAAAGACACATTTTCCATGCCCACCGCGGCGTATAACGTTTCCGGCGAGTACGCGATGGTCAAGGCCGCCGCCGCTAACGGCTGGATCGACGAAAAATCTGTCGTACTGGAGATTCTCACCGGACTCAAACGGGCCGGAGCTGATTTGATCATAACCTATCACACGCCCGATGTAGCGGGCTGGCTGAGGGGGTAGTTTCTGTAACCCCCCTAAAACAATGGAGTTAACAGGCTGGGCGCCGCCCCCTGCCCCCGTGGCCCTGGGACCTGTTTTTGCCTTTTTTCACACAACTATTGACAAGATGATTTTCTGCTGCTATATGTACCGGCTGTATTTTTGTTTCAAGGAAATCGAAAATTGGTAAGGAGTTAGAACAAATGGCGCCTATTAAAGTAGGAATCAATGGATTTGGAAGAATTGGGCGGACGGTAATGCGTATTTTGGCACAGCGCACCGGTGAGTTTGAGGCAGTCGCTCTCAACGACCTGTGCGATGTCCAGTCAAACGCCCATTTATTTAAATATGACACGGTGATGGGCAAGTTCGCAGGCGAGGTCGTCGCCCGGGACGATGCTATTGTTATCAACGGTCACAAGGTCAAGGTTTTTTCCGAGCGTAATCCGGCCAATTTGCCCTGGGGCGATCTGGGCGTGGATATTGTGCTCGAATCGACCGGTGTCTTCCGCAAACGCCAGAGTGAAAAGGGCGGCTATGGCGATCATCTCAAGGCCGGCGCCAAAAAGGTGATATTGAGCGTTCCTGCCGCCGATGAAATTGACGCCACCATAGTACTGGGCGTCAACAACGGTGATCTCAAGCCGGAGCACGCCTGTGTCTCCAACGCCAGTTGTACGACGAACTGCCTGGGGCCAGTAGCCAAGGTGCTAAACGATAATTTCGGGATCAAACGTGGGATAATGACCACCATCCACGCTTACACCAACGATCAGAACATCGCCGACATGATGCACAAAGATATGCGGCGTGCTCGTGCCGGGGCGGCCAACATTATTCCCACCACCACCGGCGCCGCTCGTGCGGTCGGTAAAGTGATTCCGGAATTGAACGGCAAACTCGATGGTTTTGCCATGCGCGTGCCGGTGATCGACGGCAGTGTGGTCGATCTGACCGCGGAGCTTAAGAAAGAAGTCACTGTCGATCAGATCAACGATGCGGTCAAGGCTGCCGCCGCCGGCGCGATGAAAGGTATTTTGGAATACTGTGACGAACCGATCGTCAGCTCCGACATCATCGGCAACAGCCATTCCAGTATCTTCGATGCCCTTTCGACCATGACGGTGCCCAAGGCCGGTTCCAATATGGTCAAGGTTGTCAGTTGGTACGATAACGAATGGGGCTATTCCTGCCGAAGCGTCGATCTGATGAAAATGCTGGCCCAAATGCTCTAAAGGGAGCCACCTGGACTATTAACAGGTTTGCGATGGCCGCCGCTGCTGGAAATGGAATACAAATGGCCATTGCTGCTGGAAAGGTAACAAAAATGGCTAAGAAGACTATTGCCGATATTAACGTAAAGGGCAAACGGGTTTTTATGCGGGTTGATTTTAATGTGCCGCTTGACGATGACTGCAACGTCACCAATGACCGGCGTATTCAAATGGCACTGCCCAGTATCAAAAAGGCACTGGAGGGTGGTGCGCGTTTGATCCTTGCTTCACATTTGGGTCGCCCAGAGGGCGTACGGGACGAGAAGTTCTCACTGGCCCCGGCCGCCCGACGCCTGGCAGAGTTGCTGGGCCAGGAAGTGAAACTCGCGCCCGATTGCGTCGGACCGGAAGTTCAGGCAATGGTCGGTAAACTTCAGGATGGCCAAGTGATTGTACTTGAAAACCTGCGATTCCACAAAGGCGAGACAAAAAACGATCCCGGTTTCGCCGCTCAGCTTGCACAACTGGCTGATGTTTACGTCAACGACGCCTTCGGCACTGCTCACCGCGAACACGCCTCAATGTACGGCGTACCGTCAGCCCTGGGCCCAGGCCGACGCGTTTGCGGCTTTCTCATTGAAAAAGAACTTAAGTATCTCGGTGACGCACTGGCCGAACCGGCCAAACCGTTCGTAGCGATTCTCGGCGGAGCAAAGGTCAGCGATAAAATCAACGTAATCGAAAACCTCATCGATAAAGTCGATCGCGTTCTCATTGGCGGCGGAATGGCCTATACTTTCTTCAAAGCCCAGGGGTATGAAGTGGGCAATAGTATTTGCGAGCTGGACAAACTGGAAGTAGCATCCGATTTGCTGGCATCGGCACGTAGCAAAGGATGTGAAATCGTTCTGCCCGTGGACAATGTCATCGCCAGGGAATTCAAGGCCAACGCCGAAAACAAAGTTAATAGTGGCGACATCCCGGACGGTTACGAAGGACTGGATATCGGCCCGGAAACCTGCAAACTGTTCGCCGACAAAGTTGCCGACGCACGGACTATCGTCTGGAACGGCCCCATGGGCGTGTTCGAGATGGTGCCGTTCGATATCGGCACCAGGGCTGTCGCTGAGGCAATCGCTAAGGCTACCGACGACGGAGCTATCAGCATCATCGGCGGCGGCGACAGCGCTGCGGCGGTCGAGCAGTTCGGCCTGGAAGATCGCATGAGCCATATTTCCACCGGCGGCGGCGCCAGCCTGGAGTTCATGGAAGGCAAAAAATTCACATGCCTGGAAATCCTTGACGACAAAGAGTAAGAACCGTATCCCACCTTGCGAGGAACCTGGATGTGTCGAAATTGCCGGTTACCGGAACAATTGAGATAGCTCCATCTGTATTGGCCGCCGACTTTGCCTATCTGGCTGACCATATTGCCCGGGTCGAAAACTATGTCAACATACTGCACATCGACATAATGGATGGTCATTTCGTACCCAACCTTACCATCGGACCATCTGTGGTGCGCAAAATCCGCCTGCACAGCAAACTCTTTTTCGATACCCACCTGATGATTACCGACCCGGCCCACTATGCGCCCGAATTTATCAAAGCCGGCGCTGATGGCATTACCTTTCACCTGGAAGCCGTGACCGATCCCCAAACCATAATCAAACAACTCCGCGACCTGAACGTAGCGGTAGGAATCTCCATAAAACCAAAAACACCCGTTGCCGCACTATTGCCGGTTATCAGCGAGGTTGATATGGTCCTGCTCATGACGGTCGAACCGGGTTTCGGCGGTCAAAGCTTCCTGCCGGACAGTCCGCATCGCTGCGCAGAACTAAAGAAACTGCTCCGCCCAGACCAGCGACTGGAAGTCGATGGCGGCATCGATCCGACCACCGCCGGCATTATCACAAAAGCCGG
This sequence comes from uncultured Pirellulales bacterium, assembly GCA_964537505.1. Lineage (GTDB taxonomy): Bacteria > Planctomycetota > Phycisphaerae > Sedimentisphaerales > SM23-30 > DAINBT01. The sequence continues at coordinate 25,981 of CAZICK010000035.1, read as the reverse complement.
CGCCGACACCCTCGTAGCCGGCAGCGCCATCTTCACCGCCACCGACCCCGCCGCCGCCATAAAAGCCATTTATAACGCCGTAAACAAGGATGTGCTTTAAAGGTTCCCTTTACCAGATGCTGTTACTGGCAAGGGGATCGGTTGATTCATTCGGGTGCTTTGCGTGGTAAAAGGCGTTAATTATTTTTGGATGAGAACCATTCTTTTTTGCATGATAATCTGTTTACAATGCAGACAGAGAAGATTACGATAGCCGGGTAAAAACATGACCGGTTGCGTCAATGATGATAGATCATGTGTGCAAAATTGGCGATTAATGTCGCCAAACCGGTCGTCCCCGAAGGCTTGGAAAAACCATGGCCCCCATTACCCAGGATGATTGCCTGTGAACGAAAAAGTCATGATAGCCGGCCATCTTTGTCTTGATCTGAGCCCTCAATTTTCTGTCGGCTCCAAATCGCAGATCAGTCAGATGTTCTCTCCCGGGAAGCTGACCAATGTTGAGGAATTGGTTCTTTCCACCGGTGGCGCCGTATCGAACACGGGATTGGCACTGGCAAAAATGGGTGTTGACGCTATTCTTAATGGCAAGATCGGTAGTGACGAGATCGGTAATATCGTCAGGGAAAAAATCGGCCCCGAAAGAGCCAAGGCCTTTAAGACTGTTTCGGATCAGAATACATCATACGCCATAGTCCTTGCTCCACCGGGTGTCGATCGCTTTGTTCTGCACAATCCCGCTGCCAACGACACGTTCGGTCCGGAAGATATCGACTACAAACTGGCCCAGGATTGCATACTGTTTCATTTTGGTTACCCGCCCTTGATGAAGCGTATGTACGAAAAAGGCGGTGCTGAGCTGGCCCAGATGTACAAACAAATCAAGGATCTGTCTGTTACGACGAGTCTGGATATGGCCGCGCCCGATCCCTCCGCTGGTGCCGGGAGGGTCGATTGGATCAAGATACTGGAAGCGAGCCTGCCTTACGTAGATATTTTCCTGCCGAGCATTGGTGAAATCGCTTTTATGATTGATCGCGACCTGTTCGATAAGAGAAGCGCCCAGGCTGCCGAGCGAGATCCCGTTCTCATGTACGAACCGGAAGATTGTACCGCTATTTCTGACCGATTGCTTTCAATGGGAGCCAAAATTGTCGTTATTAAATGTGGCATCCGCGGCCTGTACCTGCGTACTGCCGGAGCGGATCAACTCAGTGCAATAGGCTCGGCCTGTCCCAAGGATATTGAATTATGGTCCAGGCGTGAGATGTGGGCTTCAACGTTCAAGGCCGAGGTGTTTGGCTCCGCTCTCGGCGCCGGCGACGCGACTATCGCCGGTTTCTTGTGCGGCTTTATCAGAAACTTCTCACCTGAAAGCGTACTGCAAATTGCCAACACCCTCGGCTGGCAAAACGTCCAGGCCGTCGATGCCCTGAGCGGCATAAAAGACTGGCCCAGGACACTGGAGTTACTGGGGGATAAGAACCGGTTACGTAATCCATTGGAAATAGATGGAAACGGTTGGCTTTTTTCCACAAAGGAACAACTGTATTACGGGCCCAATGATAAAGTGAGCCTCTAAAGTACGTAAGCGATGATTTGACAAAGTAAGGAATCGGTAATTATAAATTCCTGGCAGCACTGTTGTTGGTGATAATAGCGGGTCTCAACAACCGGTGTCCATGCTGTATGATGGGTCGCTTTATTCGATGGGTGACGACGCACTCACGGGTGTCTCGTTGATCCAGATTGTCATCGCACTGTTTCCCCTGTTTGCCCAGGAATAGTACGGCACGGCCGTTAGAGTGACCGGACGCTGCTGGTTGTCGAGGCCTTCGCCCTTAAGGACTGTCACGCCACCGAGTAATCCATCGCGATGCTCCGCGTGGAGTTTGGCTTTTCGCGGCAAGGTTACTTTAAGAACGTCCACATCGGGATTATCGACCGCCTCGAGACAGTAAGTGATCGGGCCGCGCATCAGCGCCAATTTTCCTTTGTCCGCCTCGACTTTCTCGTGAGCGTAAACCCGGCGGATCGGCATCGGCAAGTCCAATTCCACGATATCCCCGGCCTTCCATAAACGTTTCAAATGGACGTAACCGTCTTCACCTGGAGTGGCATCGATTGTTTTTCCATTGACCTTCAGTTCAACGGGGGCGGCCGTCGAATCGGCGAAGCGGTACAAATCACTGGGAACAGGCCGGCCAATCGCCCAGCCCGGTATCCGCAAATACAGACCGAAATCGGATGGCTGTTCCGGCGTGACCGTCAACTTCACGTGACCGTTCCATGGGTAGTCGGTCTCCTGGGTCAGTTTCACTTTCATGTTGCCATCCATATTGAGCGAGACCTCTCCCGCGGCGAAGAGGTTGACATACAACTGGTTTTTACCCTGGGCATAAACCAGTCCGCCAACCTGTGGAATGATCCGTGCCAGGTTCGTAGGACAGCACGCCAGACCGATCCAGGAACTTCGGGCGCTCCCTTTGCTTTCCAGCGGATTCTGATAGAAGAAGCTATCGCCTGAGAGCGAAATTCCCGACAGGACTCCGTTGTAGAGCGCCAGTTCCATCACGTCGGCGTATTTTGCCTGACCTTTGAGTAAGTTCATTCGGTGCTGCCAAAAGACGTGGGCGATCGACGCACACGATTCGCAATAAGTTCTGTTGGGCAGCAGGTACGGATCACCGTATCCCTCATCGTCATACTGTGCCGTGCCGACAGCCCCATTGACGTACATCTTGTGACTAACCACATCCTGCCAGATGTTATCCACGGCCTTTTCATATTCCGTAGCATCTGAAAAGCGGGCGATATCGGCCATTGCCGAATAAACGTATCCGGCCCGCACGGCATGGCCGACTGCCTCATTCTGCTCGACCAGCGGCTTATGATCCTGCATCCGGCCATTGCGCCATCGCAGACTGGCGTGCCAGGTTGCACGGCGATATTCCTCATCGGTTTGGCCTTCGACCCGCTCGGGCGTTACCAACGGGCCTTGTTTGAACGGTTTTCGCTCCATCCCGTGGAGATGGCCTCGCTCGTCCAGCAAGAACCGGCATAACTCCAGATATCGTCGCTCACCGGTAGCGCGATACAGTTTCACCAGGGCCAGTTCGATTTCCTCGTGTCCATCGACATCATAACGTTTTCCAGGCCCGAAAACGCTATCAATATGATCGGCGAACCGTTTCGCGGCATCAATCGCTTTGGAATTGCCGCTGAGCCGATGATGTTCGACAGCCATCTCGAAAAAGTGTCCCGCATTATACATTTGGTGTTCCAGGCGCAAATCGTCCCATTTTTTATCAAGCCCATTGACGATAAAATAGGAGATCAGGTAACCGTCCTTTTGTTGAGCAGCCAGGATGCGATCGAGAATACCTTCCACGCGTTGACGCAGCTTGGGATCGTCGTTATGCTGCAAGGAATACATTGCGCCTTCCATGGCCTTGTGGATATCGGAATCGAAGGCATGGTGGCCGTTAAGCGGGCCGTCGAACACACCCGCCGCCTTGTCGAAGTTGGTAACGTGCCCATCTCGCTCCAAACAGTCAATCGCATGGGGGATGGTCGTTTCATGGTGGGTTTTCAGACGCGGGCCCCAGAATCCACCGCGAAGTTCCACCTGCTTGTGTCCCACTTCATAAAGCCCGTGAATCGGCAACACATCAGCTCCTGCAGCAATGCTCATGAAGTTCGTGGTAACAACAACCGCAATAATAATTGTCGTCGCAAGATATTTGCTCATAATGATAATTCCTTTCGTGTGACAGTTGGCTGCTCTACTGTAATACATTTTGAAGGAAGTGGGTGGACACTAAGGTCCACCCCAACGGTATTGCGTCATCCCGGCTGACCCCCAGCGGGGGTTATTAAAACCGGCGTTGCCGGTCCCTGGCAGGTTGTACCTCTACAGAGCCTACTTCCGTTTGGCCAGCCGATACTATTCTTGTCGATGGTTCAATTATTGTCAAGTCAAGCCTCGCCAATTTTTTTAAAGCGAATGTGATCAGCCATGATCTCAGCGATTAGCTCATCCTTGTGGGACAACCTGGATTCGAGATGAGATACCTTCTGCCACTGATAAAAATGGGTCGGCTGGCATACCTGATGATGAGAAGTTGACGTTACATTGCCTCAGAAAGTCTTATGCCCAAAATTTTGCCGATGTGGGAACACCAGCCCCAAAGCTTACTAAATTGATGGGCCATGCTTCCATTCAGACCACCGAAGAATTCTATCTCCGGTCCACTGACGCTAACGAGCAACGGGCCTGCCAAGCACTGGATAACCTGATGGGAATGAATACGACTGACGTTAAAATGACGTTTTTGAGCAAAACTACCAGCAGGAAACAATCTGGGGGGAAACCACAACTCTTTGAATCTCAGGGGGTTAGGGTAATGGGCGGTACAAGACCTATACTCAAACCTAAACTTATTAAGTTTGGCATAAGATCGACAATAGATAACAGCAGAATTCCATCCAAAAGCGTTATGGCACTTTAAGAGATACCCGAAAGAGTAGGTAGGGCGATAAATAACACAGGAGACACCACATACACGTCAAAATAAGCCGTCAGACCGCCCCTCTCTCACGCTTCGTCCCTTATCCCATACATAATTACCCTGATTTTGAGAGAATCCATTTCTACAGGGTTTTACCCGAACCCATAATCTTGATTGACAGGGCAGGTAATGTTAGGTATATTGATTAGTGAGGTAAAAATAGGGAATTTTGCATTTTTAAGGAAAAATAAGATGGTTATAATTGACACCGCTACAACTGTTTTTGAACTGGTCAAAAAGATTTTGTGTTGGATTATCAACAGGGAATGTAAGTACTGTTTATATAAATAGCAGGAAAATAAGTATTGATTTTCACTTTATAGAACAGAAAAAAATAAGAAGAAAAGCAGTAAGTAAAAAATAAAAAAGTATAGAGCAGTAAGAACAGAACAAAAAGTATAGTAGCAAAAAGAAACAACAGCAAAAGACACAGCAAAGAAACGGGGAATGATCAGTAACATAAATAAGGCTAATATATAAGTAAACCTTGTTTTAACCCTGAGAAACATGATTTTAACTTGTAAGACAAGGGGGGAATCACTTGATACGTAAACACTCCTCAGCCTATCCTACCATCAATTCATTAGAACACCTGCTCTACGTTGAATCAATTATCAACACATCTTTTTATCCCAAGTCTAAAACACAGAAAATCTTTTACATAAATTGTGTAAATTATAAGGGTTATCCAATTCATTACAAAGATACTTTGATTCTAGTTGAAAAACACGGAATAATTTTTATGAAAAAATATAAATTTTAGGAGTTCTTTTCTTTACATTGGATTTCAACCTGTTATAATAGGGACATCAAAAAGGAATAGTTGTTATGACAAAAAAAACAAAAACAAAGACAGAAAGGAGGTTAACCAAAAAACAACGTGCCATGCGATTTGTTGAAACAGATCCCAAAGCTATAACAGTTACACATCCAAAAAAGAAAGGAACAAAACCATGAAGAAAAGAGTAGGAATTTATGTCCGGGTGTCAACATTCGATCAAAAAAAGGGTTTGCTCAGTCAAAAGGAGGCATTAAAAGATTATTGTATCAACCACAATCTTACTGGTCGGAAATGGTATCGAGATCGAGTATCAGGCGCTACTACAGATCGTCCAGCCTTCAAAAAACTACAGGCGGATATCTTCGCTGGCAAGATTAATACCGTCATTGTTTGGAAGCTCGACCGATTGAGCCGTTCGTTAAAAGACGGTATCAACATCATAATCAATTGGACTGATAAAGGTGTTAGGATTATCTCAGTAAGCCAACAGATTGATTTTAATGGGACGACTGGCAAGCTAATAGCATCGGTACTGTTAGCTGTGGCACAAATGGAGCGTGAGAACATTTCCGAGAATGTCAAGCGTGGTATGGTCGCTGCCAAGGCTAACGGCGTCAAGCTCGGCAAACGTCCGAAACTGTTTTCAAAAGATATAATACCACTCCTACAGGACAATATGTCAATCTCAGACGTGGCTGAGAATCTAGGAGTATCCCGTCCAGCCATCTATAACTGTTTGAAACGAGAGAACATTGAACTTGATAGAGTACGTGCATAACCAATAACCTATTTTAGAAAGGGACTGAACATGGCAAAGAAAAAAGTGGTAAAGAAACAACAAGTAGATGAAGTAGTAAAGAAGGATGTCAGTTGGAGATCAGCGTTAGGCAAAATATCAGGGCTCCGTATTCATGCCACTTGGTGTAAAGTTTTTGAGGAGAACACCAAAAAACAATTATCGGATGAGGAGATTCTAGCCTACATGAAAAAGGAATTTCCGGGCCGTGAACTCAAGAGTAAAGCATTCAACAGTGTTACACTACATCGGCGATGTTACAATCAAGGCAGATTAGGCCAGCCAAAGCCAAAAACAGAATCTATAGCATACAACACCCCGCCCAAATCTAAGTAGAAGCAGGAAAAGCCCCCTTATGTCTTTGGGGGCTTTTCCATGAGTGACGATATAACACCTTTCGTCCCTTTGAACCCTTGGAAAAACAGCCGTAACCGCCCCAAATTCGACGATCAGGGGTAAAAACGTGTAATTACACTATTTTTTACCTAATCGCCGTTAGAATCCATTCTACACGCTTTTTTCAAGACACAGGAAAGTCAGTTAATTACCAGGTTTATCAGTGGCCGGGGCTTGGTTGTAAGAAACCTTGTTAGTTAGGTCTTGGCTTGTATTTATAAAAAATACTTAGATAATGGTCCGTCATAGTCTGTTTGGTGTTTGGTTATTGTTGTTTTTTTTTCAATAAACCTACCCATAAACCTACCCTTAAACCTACCCATAAACCTACCTTAAACCTACCCATAAACCTACCCATAAACCTACCTTAAACCTACCTTAAACCTACCCATAAACCTACCTTAAACCTACCCATAAACCTACCCTTAAACCTACCCTTAAACCTA
>CAZICK010000035.1:0-18891 GCA_964537505.1 uncultured Pirellulales bacterium | reverse complement strand
TAAACCTACCTTAAACCTACCCATAAACCTACCCTTAAACCTACCCTTAAACCTACCTTAAACCTACCCATAAACCTACCTTTCTGAAATAGTTTGTTGGGGTATTATAAAAAAATAAAATAATTTTTAAGATTTTTTTAGTACCTGATCCTATATATATCTGATTAGTTACAACTCTTTATAATCAAACACTTCTCACACAATCGATACTTTATAGTTTTATATTGATTTTGAAAAGGAGAATTCCATGTCCCTGAAAAAATCTAATTGATTTTTGGAGGATAAGTTATATTTATATAATGATATTATAGATAGATTGATCGTCCAGGAGAAAAACGTAATGGCAAAACAAAGTAAAAGCGAAGCAAAGCAGGCACAGATTATTATCATAGTGCCAGCCCCGCTCAAAGCTGATTTTCAAACAGCCTGCAAAGCCAGCGGTCTATCGATGACTGCTGCAATCCGGCATTTTGTAAGAAGTGTTGCGGCAGGGAAAATCATCTTTCGTAGTGGGATAAAGTTTAAGGACAAACAGTAAATAATGGAAAAGCGAAAAAAGCGAAAATATACGAACACGAAGAGAATGGGGTTGCCAGGGACATACGTTGCTGGGTTTTTACAAACTTTCGATCAGCGTTCAGTTCTATTTTCAGAACTGAACGGAGCCTTTGTAGAAATCCTTGACGACCTTGGAGGCACTGCCAGTCTAAGTCATCTCCAACGTGGCCTGGTCGAGCGTTATGTTTTTATCGAGTTTATGGTCCGGAACCTGGAACGTCGTATGCTGCAGGACGAAGCAATAGCTCGGAAATTATTCCGCCGGTGGCGAACAGCGGCCGGTACGCAATTATCCCTCGCCAAAACTCTAGGACTGGAAAAAAGAGTTAGCCAGTCGAATCTAAGCCTTAAAAGTTACATCAAAACATCAAAACAGGCATAATTAAATGAACATTATATCCGCTATAACTGATAAAAACCTCTTCAGACCATTCCTAGCGGATGGACAGGACCGGCTCGGTTCCTGGCAGAACTGGGGAGTTGCCTTGCGTACCTTGTATGGTTTGCCGGTTAAATCGAGGTATGTTGATTTAGTGAAACAATGTACAGGCCGGAGCCTTGATAAGTTGCCAAAAAAAGGGTTCTCCGCTGGATTATTCTTAATTGGTCGGCGTAGCGGCAAATCTCGTATAGCGGCTGTTGTTGGAACTTTTGAAGCATGTCTATCAGGTAAGGAAAAGCTTCTCGCAAAAGGTGAGCAAGGGATGGTTGCGGTTGTTGCCCCTACCGCAAAGCAGGGGAGGATAATTAAAAATTATACCGGGGCTATTCTTCATGGCACTTCTCTATTGAGAAATGAAGTCAGGAAGGAAACCAGGGAAGGATTTCTCCTGTCCAATGGGGTACAAATTGAAATCCTAATCGGCGACTGGAGATCAATCCGGGGTTACTCCGTCATCGCGGCAATTGTTGACGAGGTCTGTTTCTTTGGCTTGTCGGAAGAAAGCCGCGTCAAAAATGATGCAGAGCTAATCCGAGCAATCCGGCCAAGCCTTGCAACCGTCGGCGGTCGGCTAATTGGCATTAGCTCCCCTTACGCCCAAAAAGGTTGGGCTTATCAAACTTACAAAAAACATTGGGGAAATAATGAGGGTTCTGTCCTGGTCTGGAATTGTCCGAGCAGAACCATGAATCCGACGCTCGACCAGTCTATCGTCGATGAGGCACTGGCTGAAGATTTACAATCCGCCAAATCTGAGTATCTTGGCGAGTTTCGTGATGACATTGTAGTCTGGTTGCCACGCGAAGCTATCGAAAGCGTTGTGAAATCTGGTCGGGTAGAGCTTTTGCCGAAAAGGGGCGTAAGATATTTTGCATTTTGTGATGTTTCGGGCGGTCGGAGCGATGCGGCAGCTTTGGCAATTGCTCATAGTGAGGGGGATCGTGTTGTTCTGGATTTTACAAAAAATTATCCGGCTCCTCACAACCCTCACGAGGTTATCGCAAGTATGTCCGATGTACTTCACAGATTTGAAATCAAAGGCGTCACCGGCGACAATTTCTCTGCAGAATTTGTAGCCTCGACATTCAGGTCGAAAGGGCTGGGTTACAACAAAAGTCCACTGCCAAAATCCGCTTTGTATCTGGAATTGTTGCCGACGATTTGCTCTGCTCGAATTGAGCTTTTGGATAGTGAGCTTTTGGTAAACCAATTAGCCGCACTTGAGAGGCGTACACGCTCAGGCGGTAAGGATACAGTCGATCACCCTCCGGGCGGCCATGACGATTTGGCGAATGTGATTGCCGGCGTCAATTACATTACGGGCAAACGTGGCAAACGCAGGGGTGTTATGTTTGAACCGGCAATTAGCAATTTTTATGAAAGGGGAAAGTTATGAGGCAAGCAATGGAAACGGCAAGGATTTTCGACGAGGAAAATGCTCAGGATAGTGGCGGTGAGCCGCCCATTATTCTGAACGACAGGGTTTATTTTGCGAATGGAAATTGGCGGGAGCTGGATGCACTCGGCATTAGAGCAAACCTAAAAGACCCATACAAAAAGGCGAACATGGTCTTGTATTATTGGGAAACACGCCTACAAGAAAAGTCCGAGGAGTTTGCTCGACTGAAGCAGGGCTTGTTGAATCACACGCGGGCAGTAACAGCAAAAAGATGGGCAGATCCGCCACTATCGCAAAACCATATTGATAAACTCAAGACTTTGAAAAAGGAAGTTTTGCGATTGCAGTCGAAAGTCCAGGAAGCTGCCAAAGCCCTGGAGGCAGCCAAACCCCAAGTTGTCAAAGACCGTGAGCAGCGGGATGCTGAAATACGTGAGGAGGTCTCTCAGGCTTTTGACCAAATCAGGGCAATCGAAATTTAGAGAATTTTTTAACAAAGTTTTTTAACAGAGTAATTTTTTTGAAAGGAAAATTATTATGTCACACCTTTACACAAAAATCGGTCCTAACAGTTTTTTGAAAGAGGAAATTGAGGACAGTGAATTGACAGCTAATGCCGACAGCAGCCTCATCCGCAATGTCCCTCCACATGAAACGCCATTGTTCCTGCCGGTGATGAATTTTAAGAAAAATCAGGAGAAATCGCCTAACCCTGTAAGCAACAAAAAGGGGGAAGAGGAACCATTGCCCCTGCCCAGGATGTTTTAACACCCTTTCTTGGCCGTCCTGTTCGGGCCTTATATTAGCCTTTGAGCGGGGTGGCCCTGTTACCGACAGGTCGGGAGGGTTTGTCCATACGCCCTCCCGACCCGCCTCTTAAAGACCTTGGAAAAACAGCCGTAACCGCCCGAATTTAAGCGATCAGGAGTAAAACGTATAGTTAACACCATTTTTTATGCGAACGCTGTCAGAAGCCATTCTAGTGCGTTTTTTATAATTTTTGAAAAAATTATAAAAGTTTTATTGATAATATATTATGAGAGACTACAAACGAGCTTATCATGGCGAAGATTTTGACTTTTCTGAACGGCATGGAAAGGCAGGGCGTGGAAAGGCAGGGCGTGGAAAGGCAGGGCTGCCAGGCGTAGAAATACTCCTGGCATATTTTCAAAAGTAAATATGTGGGGCTAGGCAGTGCAAGCCGAAAAGCAGGAAATCCCAGCCTGCCTGCCCCTTATTTTTCTTCTGGGATGATCGACATGGGAGCGATAATGTCAACAGACGTAAAAAAGAAACGCAAGTCAAACCGCAAGCCAACTAGAAACACATATCTAACAAATATCCCTAGCAAGCTTTTTTCAGAACAAAAAATATCGAAATCATTCAAAGATTTTGCAGAATCACGAATCTTGCCCCTATTGTCACTGGACGGCTACAAAATCGCCCAAAAGGAAAAGATTGCTCTTACTTGCATTCTTAACCTGGCTCTGGCCCAGGTCCGTGATAGAGTTGTGGCCGACAATCGAAACAATAGCTCTAACGCATTGAGAATATACGTTTGGGATAGTCTTGTCAAAGCCGGATTATGCCGAGTTTATATCGGTTCAGAATCAGCGGGTTTTGTCAGCCGATACAAAGCGTTAGGAAAGCTAGTGGATTTGTTAAAATTATTTCAAGAGGGGGTGTATCTCAACACCAGCCTTGCATTTAACACAAGAAGAAAAACACCTGTCAGGGATGCCCTTGTAGTACTACATTCGGGGAAAACCGATTTAGAGACAGGCAAGCCGCTTCCTAAAAAAGATCAAAAGAAGCTACTGTTTTTGACAGACTTACCAGAGTGTATTTTACGAGAATTGAAAAAAAGAGAAATTGGTCATCGTAAATGCAACGCTGTAAACACCCGCCATTCCTGGTGGGTTAGGCCACCAAATAATATCCCTTACATCCCGAACTTTTGCCAGAGAGAAACTCACTCAGGCAGGGTTTTTCGATATAACCGGATCACCGGCTGGTCGTCTATCTCCGTCGGGCAACTGTCTGCAAATGAACGCAAAAACATTTTGATCGACGGAGAACCTGCAACAGAACTCGATTATGGTCAGTTTGACATTAGAAGACTTTACCACCTCCGGGGAATCAACCCCCAGGGAGATACATACAAACCGCAACTTATTTTACCAAAATGGTATTCATCGCCGGGAAATACTACCAAGGAAAAAGAATTTGTCCGCAAGTTTCTAAAAACCTGCACAAACGTATTGCTCAATGTAGATTCAAAAAGAAGAGGCCGGAGGGCTATTGGTAATTTGATCCAAAAACAAACAGATGAAAAGAGACGTTTCTTGTGGAATATCTTTTATAATGATGAAGATATTTTTTGCCACGCCCCAACGCAACTCGAAAAGCGAATTCGGCAGGTTCACATAGAAATCAATCATGTTTTTTATCGAGATAACTATCTAATGAGCCTGGGTGCTGCGATGATGTATGATATTCGACAGAAGTTTGCCCAGGAAAACAAACCTGCTTTCACTCTCCATGATGGAGTTTTATGTAAGCAGTCAGATAGAAATTTTGCAAAAGAAATAATGACTGAAGTCTATCATTTTTGGGTTCCTACCGGGTTCGATCCCATAATAAATACCAAGTTTTAACACAAAATTATGTCAATTTTAAGGGTTGTTATACTTGACAAAAAAATCAAGTTTTGTGACGGATTGTAACTCATTGTAAAATCAGGACTTAGCTATGGTTTTTTCGTCAATTCCCTTAAGTATATGAGAAGAAAAGAAATGAGAAGAAAATATCACCCTTCCATGATCACCCTTCCATGATCACCCTTCCCTTTTTTCGGATATATAGTTTTTTATATATATAATAGATTTTTTGTTTTTACTTCTTCTTTTTTCTGTTATAATCCAGGTATGAAACGTAGTACGCACAATATAAATAATTCAAGCTCATCGAGGTTAGTCTTGGTCATTCATGGCCGGTACTACGTTTCAACTCGGTGAGCTTGATTTTTTTGAACAAAGAGGAATAGACAATGGGACCAGCAACAAAAACGAAACTGACAGCCGTCGGATATATTAGGGTATCCTCGAAGGATCAAGTTGAGGGATATTCCTTGGGTTTTCAGACTGAAGCTATCGAAGGACATTGCCGGGATAAATATAAACTTTTGCAAATTTACAGTGAGCAAGGGATAAGTGGCAAGTCTGTCATTAAGCGGGATGCTTTCCAGAAAATGGTTCAGGACGGCTATGCAGGAAAGTTTGATATTCTCATCGTTTGGAAGTTTGACCGATTTACGAGAGATATTGAAACCGGGGTTGCAAGTTTTTTCGGATTGAAAAATCACGGCATTAAGATTGTTTCATTACATGAAGGGTTGACTTCTGATAGTGATAACATTATGTCACTGCTGTCAATTGGCATGGCGGATAAGTATCGACAAGACTTGATTGCCAACGTCAAGCGGGGAACGCTCGCCAAACTTCGATCAGGCAATCCCGAAATTGGACTGGCAGGACAACCAATAGCTCGGCATTGGGATGCCAAAGATAAAATTTTCAGACTAAAACGAGACGAGGAAGCGGAGTGGAAAACCGTTGCCCAGCAATATCTCTCAGGAGTTTCAGCAGCAGAGATCGGCAGATCGGCAAAGGACAGGGGCAGTAGAATTATCCCTACGACGGCTGTCAACTTACGTCGGCAATTAAGAAAAGGACTCGGAAGCAAACATATTATCAATTATGATGGTGAAACGTTTGAATTCGATTGTGAGCCGATTGTCGATGAAAAAACAGAGAAGGCGGTTATTGCATTGATGGATAAAAGGAAACATGCTCCAAACGTCAAACCAGAAAAATTCCTTCTCTCTGGTCATCTTTATTGTGCGAATTGCGGCAAAAAACTTACGAGTTTAAGCAGGACCAGTAAAAAACATCGACGCTATGTCCATCAGGATCGGCAGGGTTGCGATGCTATCCGGACAATTCGAGTCGATTATATTGACGAGGTTGTATTGAAAGAGTGCTTTCTTGTATTCGGTGGGGATAAAAAGGCTTATGAGCAAGCAATTAAAGAACACTTACCCGACGATAAAGTCCGTCAGGAAATCAAAAATGATATAAGCAATTTGAAAAAGCTGTTGAGAAAAAACCACCGGGATAAAGAGCTTCTTCTGGACAAGGTAGTCAATCAAAGTCTAAATAATGCTATTATCGAAGCTCTTAATCAAAGGGCCGACGATCTTGACAAGCATATTACTGAAACACAAGAACAACTTCAGTTAAAAGAACGAAGGTTGTCATCGATGCTGACAGTCGATGAGTATAAAGCAGCGGCAGAAAAGATACACTCATTCTGGAAAAATGTATATAGCGGCTGGGGTGCCATGAATGACATGAGTGTAGAAAATCGAAAATATCTGATTGATCTAATGTTTGACGGGGTTGATGAAAATGACCGTCCTTACGGAGCTTATATTCGTAATGTAAAAGGCAAAGTCTTTGAATACGAAATATATGGCAAATTCACGATTGGCAGCAGATTTATGAAAGACGATGATTTTGATTATTCTGGTCCCGAAACAGAACCATTCGAGGCCGAGCAAAATCGTCAATTCCAGATAGAAAAAGCAGCTTATCGGAGTAAATCTGAAAGTTATAGGTTAAAAATGGGCGGTACAGGACTTGAACCTGTGACTTCCTGCTTGTAAGGCAGGCGCTCTAGCCAACTGAGCTAACCGCCCCTGGCTGTGTTGATTTTGCCATTCTATCCGTGTGGATATTCGCTGTCAAATATTGTCCTGGTAACATTACAAAAAAAAACAACGTGGTAATCTCCAGGGAGATGACTGTTCAAGAGCTTTGTTCCCGGTTGGGTATCAGTTGTGCTTTTGTTGATGTTCGTATTCGTTGAGATAGCGAGTACCGTTGCGTGTATAGATAATCATGGTAAAGACAGCCAACACCGCCGCGGCCCACCATAAAAGCTGCACTAAATACTCAAATCGAGGTAAAATCGCCTTCATTTCCGGCGAAATGAGAATCGCTAACACCATGGAAAGCTGTAGTGTGGTACTAAGCTTACCCATCATCACCGGTACAGTTTTTATCTGCGAGGTGACCAGGTAAATGATGATAAAGCCCAATATAGTGTAAAGGTCCTTACCGATGATGATGACCACCACCACATAAGGCAACTTCATCCCCGGTATGGCCGCCTTGTCCGATGCCAGCAGCAGACAGCAGCAGACAATCAGCAGCTTATCCGCCAGCGGATCAAGGAACGCACCCCAATTGCTAACAGTATTGTTTCGCCTCGCGAGCCACCCGTCGAGTCCGTCGCTGACCGCCATTACCAAGAAAAGCGTCATCGCCCCGTATCGCGCCCAAGGCTTGTATTGCTCATCGTTGACGTACAGCATCGCAATCACAAACGGGCACGTTAAAAGTATCCGGGCCAGCGTTATCCGATTCGGCCATGACATGCGAAGTTTGGCCATGACTTACCACTTACTAATACAAATTCTCATAGTCGGGTGCATTGTATCTTGGTATATAGCCATTGTGCCAATTTAGCGTCCACAACTCAGGCAGAGTCGTAGGCCCAGCGTGGCCGTCCGCAAACGAGTGGTTAATTCGACAATTGTGGCGATCGATCAGGAGACGGCTCAGATCGGGTTCGTTACCACCACCCTCTTTCAGGTTGATATTTGTTGGAAAGCTGGCGGTGTCAACTGGCCAGTGATCCAACCAGTTGGCATCAGAAAAGCACGGCGTTTCGCCGGGACGCTTGATGGCAGTGTACTTTTTAAACACTTTATCTGGATTCGCCATCCCAGTATAGGGGTCATCAATGTACAGCCATCCGTTCATCGTATAGCTACCATATTGATAGATTTTCTCATCCGGATCGACTTCATTTTTGTCAGGGGGAACAAAGCTGCAGGTCCATAGTGTCTTGGCGGAACCCCATACGCAGAAACCGGCATACGACTTCCAGCCTTCCAAGGGTGTCTCCGGACAGACGCGGATCTCGTCCACATTATCCACCTGATCATCGATCCATGCCATCCAGCACATCTGTACACCACGATCCTGATACGGTATAAGCTTATCCTCATACTCATCCTTATAGTAAATCAGGCCCAGTTGCATCTGTTTGAGATTGCTCTGACATATAACAAACCTTGCCTGTTTTTTTGCTGACGCCAGCGCCGGCATCAGAATCGAGATCAACAACGCAATTATCGAAATTACCACCAACAACTCAATCAGGGTAAAGGCATTTTGTTTGCGTCGCATGTCATAACTCCTTTTTTTTGTATGAACTCACCTCGGATTTCGGGGTTGTATGCCCAAGGCCCCTGTTAAGATCACATCAGCAGGTTGGTTATAGCATCTCGCCCGATGATCAAGAGCACGACAACCACGGTCACGGCACGCCTATTCGGATTGTCAAAGACACATAATCCCTCCTCCATATAATATTATACAGACTTTGCAAATACCCGGCAAGCCTATTAATTTATAAAAATCCGATTTGGGGGGAAATTAGCCAAAAATTCATCTACCGGGATCGTCTCAATCCCCAAATTCTCGGCTTTTGTCAGTTTACTGCCCGGATTTTCGCCGTAAACCACCAGATCGGTCTTTTTACTGACGCTGCCGCCGGCCCTACCGCCATGGGCGGCAATCAACTCCTCCAGTTGCCCGCGTGTATATCCTGGTACGCTGCCGGTCAGCACCACGGTTTTACCCGATAAAGGGCCTTTTTTGCCGAGGGCACGGTCCGGTCCCGGCATCTTGAGCCCTTCACCCAGTAGATCGTCAATCATGGCGCGAGTGCGTTTCGTGTGACAGAATTGATAAATACTCTGAGCCATCACCGGTCCAATTTCATCGATTTGTTCCAGCCGTTCGACATCCGCCTGCAATATATCCTGGATGCTTGCCAGCTCCTGGGCCAGCACCTGAGCTGCCCGTTTACCTACGTGCAGTATCCCCAGTCCAGCCAGTACCCGTTCCAACGGTTGATTTTTGCTCGCCCGGATCGCATTTATCAGATTGTCCGCCGACTTATCGCCCATCCGCTCCAGGGCCGCCAACTGCTCTTTTTTCAACCGATAGATATCGGCAAAGCTGGTAAGCAGACGTTCGTTTACTAATTGTTCTATCAGGGCAATGCCGAGTCCTTCGATATCCATCTGATCGCGTCCGGCAAAGTGCCGCAACCGTTCCACCAACTGTGCCGGGCAACCCGGATTGACACACCGGATATATACGCCTTGTTCATCTTTTGCCACCGGTTCGCCGCATTGGGGACAATTACTCGGCGCCTCAAACGGTTTGCTGGTTTGGGGCCGTTTGTTTTTATTGACCTGGACCACCTGTGGAATGATCTCCCCTGCCTTTTCCACCAGTACCGTATCACCTTCCCGCACGTCTTTGCGTTTTACCTCATCGAAATTGTGTAAACTGGCCCGACTGACGGTTGTGCCCGCCAGATGCACCGGCGTCAGATTCGCTACCGGCGTCAGTGCGCCGGTTTTGCCTACCTGCACGGTAATGCCCTGGACAACCGTTTCGGCTTGCTCGGCTGCGAACTTAAACGCGATGCACCATCGCGGCGCCCGGCTGGTTTGGCCCAACTGCCGCTGCTGTGCGATGCTATCGACCTTTACCACCATACCGTCTATCTGATGGTCTAGTTTGTAGCGTTTCTCTTCCCACCGTCGGCATATCTCGATCACCTGGCCAATATCCTCGGCAACCTCATAATTCGGATTGACCGGCAGGGATAAACTCCTGAGCTTTTCCAACATTCGGCTGTGTCCCTCGGCAAAATTCACCGGTCGTACCTGGCCCAGCGCATAGGCCAAAAACCTCAGTTTGCGCCCGGCTACTGTTTTACTGTCCAGCAGTTTCAACGACCCTGCCGTGGCGTTACGCGGATTGGCAAACGGCGCTTCATCCGCCTCCTGACGCCGCCGGTTGATCCGCTCGAATTCCTTATTAGGCATAAACACTTCACCCCGCACCTCTAACAGTTCAGGCACTTCCAAGGCCCCGGCTGTATCGAAAAGTGTTGTCTGTGCCGGCGCCGATGGCGGTTCTATTATCTCCAGTCGCAGCGGAACCGAGGTGATAGTGCGCACGTTACTTGTTATGTCATCGCCGCTGGTGCCGTCACCGCGTGTCGCAGCGGCGGCAAGCCGTCCGTTTTCGTATCGCAGTGATACCGCCACCCCGTCGATCTTGCTTTCCACTACGTAACGCGGTTTTTGATCGCCGAGAATCTTGCGAACCCGCTGATCGAACTGACGCAGATCATCGTCTGAGTAGGTGTTATCCATACTCAGCATCGGTACGCTGTGGGGTACCGTGGTGAAGCCTTCCAGCGGCTTCCCCGCCACCCGTTGCGTAGGCGAATCAGGTGTAATTAGTTCGGGATGAGCAGCCTCCAGTTTTTTGAGCTGGGCGAACAACTCGTCATACTGCCGATCACTGATCTCGGGCGTATTGAGCACATAGTACAGGTGATCGTGCCGACGAATCCGCCGTCGAAGCGATTCCATGCTTTCCTGAACCGATTCACCCATGACTGTCCCAACTTTTAGGTCTATTTTTGGTATTCTACCGGTATTATGCATAACATCTTGGCCGGTTCTGTATCGGAAAGATTACGAAATTGATGTTTTTCGCCGGGGGCTACCATAACCACATCGCCAACCGTTATGGGTATTTTGCCTTCCTCGGTGACAATTGCCAACTCGCCCAGCAGCACTACTACCTGATGTTCAAAAGGATGTTCGTGATACGGCGTATGACCGGCGGCGGCCAACTCGAACAGCCGCATGGCAAATGTCGGCGCCCCATCCTTGGGGCCAAACAGCACGCGCACCTTAGTATTCTTTGCCCCGTCCATATCCACTGTCACAGCCGGGGTGTCTTTAATGTTTTTTATCAGCATTTTTGGCGCCATCCTTTATTTAGCTATTTGGCCGTACAGCCAATGTTTATTGTTCAACTGGTAATCAACCAGTTCTTCCTCGCTGAAAAATAGTTTGATTTCGGTCTCGGCTGACGATGGGCTATCACTGCCGTGGACGAGGTTGAAACGCTGCGAACTGCCGAAATCGCCCCTGATAGTGCCCGGCTGAGCGTCAAGACCAAAAGTCTCGCCCATTAGTTTGCGTGCCATGGCAATGACCCCTTTGGCCTGCAACACCATTACCATTGCCGGGCCGCTGGATATATATTCCACCGTCGGTTCATAAAAATCCTTGCCTTTGTGCACAGCGTAAAGCTGCTGGGCGAGTTGGCGTGAAATCCGCATAAATTTACAAGCGACTATTTGCAACCCTTTATTCTCAAAACGAGCGATAATAGGGCCTACCAACTGTCGTTGTACTGCGTCGGGTTTTACAATAATTAAGGTTTTTTCCAACGTCTGATACTCCTAACTGCTTTTGTAATAAAATGTTACCGTTTTGTGTCCAGGCGGCGGATCAATTATAGAGCCACAGGTGAAGCTCGTCAACCTTTATGGCGACAAAAAGTGCCGTCCTCAACGAACAGTCAGAAATTTATTATAAAACTGATTTTTTTTGAAACATTTTGCATTCCAGGGCGTCTCCTTTAGTGAGCGTACGGCTTACTTTTGACAAGTACAGGTGGTTTGTCCCAACGAAAGGATTAGGTCATGAAGCAATTATTCCTACTTTTGACCACAGTTGTGATTTTCGTTTTTATCAATGGCTGTACCCGTATCGCAAGTATGGAGCCTACCTCTGGGCCACCGGGCACTCCGGTTCGGATAGAGTGTACCGGCATGTGGGGCCAACCGGGTGATTACTGTGTCAAATGGGACGGCAAAACGGTTCGCGACTCTTTTTCCGGCTCATTTACCGTTCCCAATGACTGCCGTGTCGGCAAACACACAGTAACGGTATGGGACAATATCGACATTTGCGAAGTTTGTCTGATTTTTCCTTTGTTCCGTTTGCGTCACGATTCGCAGCGATTTGTCGTTACCGAACCCTGGCCCCAGTTGGCTGCCAAGTAAAACCGGTTTCGATGTCCTGGGGCAACGTTAGATTACGAAAGTCACAGGGCATCACCGTGGTAACAAACTTCTCGACCACCTTACGAGCACCTCGTATGCCTTAGTTCAATACATTTTCAACGACATTCGAGACATCCTCCCCCTCAATCTGCGGATCGGGTTCTATCGTGTTATGTTCTATTCTAAGCATGTTGGCCAGTTCAGCATCTTTCACTTTGGATGCAAGGTCATGCGCAGTGGAGCCGTCCAGCATTTTGGCGTTTGGGTCGGCGCCTGCATTAAGCAACGCCTTTACAACCTCCTCATGCCGAAAAACAACCGCATAATGTAGTGGCGTTTGGCCCCATCGATTCGTAACGTTGACATCAGCGCCGTTGGCCAGAAGTAATTCTACAATCTCCTTATGACCCCGTTGTGCTGCTGAGTGGAGAGGTGTATCTTCGGCTGCAAAAGCTAACCGAATAAGTCCCCTGATTTGTAAGCCGCTACGCATGGCCTCAGCCTCATCGGCAAGGTACCTCAAGCACTCATGAATTACATCTGCATTTCCCTCTGCAACACCGTTCATGTCCATTCTCGGCTTATCCGTATGGGTATTAATCTCTGTACCTGCCTCAACGAGGAGTTGTGTTATCTGGCTATGTCCTTTCGCCGAAGCCCAATGCAAGGCCAGTTCACCATGCGGGCCTTTTTGGTTTACATCCGCCCCTTTGCTTATCAATAAAGCTACCATATCCTTATGGCCTGGATACGCGGCTGCATGTAGCGGGGGTTCTTTATATCTGTCTTTTACGTTAAGGTCAGCACCATTGTCCAAGAGCAATTCTGCTGTAGCACTGTGGCCTTCACGTATCGCAGCAAATAAAGCCGGTTCTCTATATGTATTGGTTGTGTCATTCGCAAGAGATGGGTTTTCTTCCAACAGCCTGCGTACTCTCGTCACATCGCCAAGCCATGTAACATCATAAATCGTAAAGTCAGCGCCATGAGAAATGAGCAATTCAGCAGTTGCTTTTCTGTCAACTTCTGGTACCATCCAGTCATCTGTTACAACACGGTTAAGAGGGGTTTTGCCTCTTGTGCCTCTATCTTTGGCATTGATGTCTGCTCCCTGTGTAATAAGAAACTCGACCATGTCCTTTCGACCGCGAATAGCAGCGCTATGTAATGGCGTCCAACCCGAATTGTCCTTTGCGTTGATATCTGCCCCATGCGCAAGAAGCACTTGGGCCACCTCTGTAATTCCAGATCGTGCTATTGAATGAAGAGGGGTAGCACGTCGTTCATCTGGCCAGTTGACATCCGCGCCATTGGCGATCAATGCTTCGGCCACTTGGGCATTGGATGCATAGCACAAAGGCGGGAGTCGAAACTCATTCTTATCGTTAATGCCTGCTCCATACTGGACAAGGAGTTTTACCATGTTGGCGCGTCCATTTTCTGCTACCACATGAAGAGATCTCTGCCCGTTAATATCTCTTTCGTTTGGTTTGGCGCCTTTGGAAAGTAATAGTTCGACAATTTCCCCATGGCCATACTTTATAGCAAGGTGCAAAGCCGGCGACCTGCTACTGCCTTTAGCTCTATTATCGATTATGGATATCAGGCTCGGATCGTCTGCCAATAATTCCTGTACCTTCCCCAGGTTTCCTTCTATTATGGCATCCAAATACGCATTGCCTTGTTCATCCTCACGTTTTTGGCCAACTCCTTCTCCCTCAACCTGCACAGCGGTGGGTTCGACTTTGATTTGCTCATCGGATTCTTCCCCTTCAGCCTGATGAAGGTTCTTACAAATTCTTTTTAGCTCCATAACTGCTCGAACAACTGATTTAGGCAACTGGCTGTCCCCCGTCCATTCGGCATTATAATTCCGGCCATCGTATTTCACCTTCATGCTCGACTTGAACGCACTGTCATAGGTGATTTCATCTGCGGTGGGAAACTGGTGAGGTAGTAAGAATATATCATTATCCAGTTGCCATTGTCTTAAAATCAACAGTTCGTCATTGTTAAGTTTTTTAGTAAATTCATGGCGATCATAACTGCTTATATCCTGCCTCATCGCAGTTAAATTTTGCTTCAGGGTATGCCATATATGTTTTAATTCTCGGTCTTGAATAAGAATCTCTTCAAGCCCTGCACGTTCATAATGAATGAAAAGTTCAGAGTCCATGATTAAATTTATATCAACTTGCCCGGAAGAAGTGTATTGTGATGGCGCAACTTGCAGGACATTCTTAATTTTTTCTTTATAATCAGGCCAAAGCAGTTCTGCATCTTGCGATTTGGCATATATCAATCCCCATTTAGAATTTCCCCAGGCATCCAGTTCAGACAGGTTGCTCTTGAGTTTTACATGAGGTGGCATTTGGGCAGCAGCATACAGAAAAACGGCTAAACTTACAGAATTGCCTTTTCCCTTGCCGGTTTGTTTGCCGATTAAATGAATCCAAAGAACCTCATTTGCTGTACTTGTCTGGGCAAGCTCATTAGCCGGCCTAATTGTTCTTGTAAGTTCCCATCCTTCAGGAAGTACAGGCAATAGATCTTCAACAATCCTTTCTAATGCAGGTAATGAGCTTGATTGAATGTCTTTTTCTATAATGTTCGAAGGTTTCGTATTTGCTAATCCTTTGAATTGGAAAGTATATTTGCCTGGCCTTGTGATATGATATTGAGATCTTGCATCATAATTATCAGCTAGTATTATGGTCTCTGCGGGTTCGACGAACTCAGGCGCTTCAGCGGTTTGATAGCTTGTATCAATATAGTGAACAATGACGCCATTCGAGTCTTTTATCAACATGGGGTCATTTATGAAGGATGTGTGCATATATCCGAGAGTTTCGTTACTTATGTTCTTCATCTCAACACGGAATAGCATTGGTTTTCCAACAACAAAGTCTTCGCTCAACGAAACTAATCGAACATCAAATCCCTTTTGGGTTTTTTCTTCGTCAAATCGATATCTCTCGTTCATCCACTTCATTTTGAGATTTTCATGTTTAAGCCAAACATCAAGCGGTTTTGTTGGCAGATCAACGACCCAATTTGAATCTTCTTTAAGAACGGACAAATTCCAGCTAAGCGAATATTTTGAGCCGGGGTCTTTCAATCTTATTTCACACCTATAGCTAATAACGTCATCATTCCGACGACTCATGCCGGATATGTGAAATTCCGATAAAGCTGTAATCTCATCGATCGGCAGGACATTTTTGAAAAAGGCCTCTGTAGAATCATATTCTTTACCCTTGGATTTAACTTTGTTAGAACAATACGATAATGCTCTGGTCCAATCAGAATCTTTTATCGCCTTTTGGAATCGTATCATAACTTTGCTGGCTATCTCGGGCAGTAATGCGCGACCGGACTGACTTGTTTCACTATCTACCCGGCGAAGTATATTGCTGGATTCTCTTTCTTCCCCCTCAACCTGCATAGCCAACATTATAAATGGCTTTATAAATAACTCTTTAAAGACTTTTATTATGGAAATATCTAAATTTGATTCCTTTGGGGTTAGGCCATTTTCATCTTTTGCGTTGACATCCGCACCATTGGCTATCAGTAAGTCTATTATTTCTTTGTCACCCTCAAGGTAAGCAAAATGGAGTAGGGTAATACCGCCCTTCATTTTGGTATTTACATCCGCACCGTGGGCTAACAACAGTTCAGCTATTCTTTTGTCTTTTTTAAAGATTGAAAGTAGCAGGGGTGTAACATCACCTTCCGCTTTGGCATTGACATCCGCTCCGTTGGCTATCAGTAAGTCTATTATTTCTATGTTGTCAAATGCCATCGCGAGAATGAGCGGGGTAGTCGCTTTGAGTTCAATAGGAGGGGCATTATAATAATCTTTTCTAACATTAATATCCGCACCGCCGGCTAAATATTGCTGGACACGAGCAGTGTCGCCCAACTCGATTGCCTCGAATATCACATCATTATTTGAGGCAGTTCCTAATATTACAGGTTTTCCCCCCTCAACCTGCAGATCGGTTTTTTTATTTGGCACAGGTTTAGTATTCGGGGAAGTTTCAAGCTTTTCGCTATGCTGCTGGAATTCCTTCAAAACCTCGTCCAGTATGAGCTTGGCTTCCTTGGGCTTTTTTACCTTCATGCTTACTTTTACATATTCCGTGTTTTTTATAGGCCATGCCGAAAAGCTGTCTTTCAATGATACTATTCGTTTTTCTGGATTTTTACTATACTGCTGGAACCACTGCGTTTGCCGCACTTTTATACGCTGCAATACTTGACTTAAAAAACTCTCACTCCGCATAATCGCCACGCAACTGGCTTGTTCCCCGGCGATTACATCTTTACGCGATACTAACGATCTTAATTCGGATTCATCCATTTGTATCGGCATCTTACAGCGAACAAATGCGATAGATTCAAATCGGCGATCATACCAATGTTTGGTTTTGATAGGTATGTTTCCCCATTGGGCAATTTCAACCTGCACAGCGGGTTTTTGGGTAGCAGTTGGCTCAGCCTGTAGATTGGTTTGGGCTTTGGCTGTGAGGACCAGGGCGGTTGGCACCGCCAAGGCTGCCAGGAATGTGACTGTGATGAGTCCGGCGAGCCAAAAGCGGGAATTTTGTGAGGCAGGGGCAAAGCCGAGAACGTGACGCACACGGCTGAGTATGGGTTTTCTGTCTCGGCCTAAGCTCACTACAAGGGCTGGTTGTTTGGCGGTGAGGTTCACTCGGCCGGCGAGTTCGAGGGTCGAAGCGTAGGTGAGGCGTTGGCCGGTCGCCTGTATGGCTAACTCGTCGCAGCAGAGTTCACGTTCACTACGCAGACGATTAGACAGCCACCAGAGGGCAGGGTGATAAAACAACAGGGTCTCAGCTATCCGCTGTAATAAATTGATCCACAGGTCGAATCTGCGAATATGAGCCAATTCGTGGGCGATGACGGCTTCGAGCATCTCAGGTGGCATTTGTGTTATCATTGCGGCAGGCAATAAGACCATCGGTCGAAAATAACCGATCGCTACCGCCTGGACTGCAGATGGCGATATTAATACCAGCGCAATGCTCCGCAGGCCAAGCCGTTCGGCAAGCAGGGTAACTCGCTGAGCGAGATTATCCGGTAATGGTTCCAACCGACGCCGCCAGCGGTGTACGCCTACGAATCCCATAAGCAAGCGTATGCTCAGTAAGAATACACCAACGAGCCAGGCAGAAATGGCCCAAGGAAGAGATGTGTGTAAATAATCAGCTATTCTTTCCCGTAAAGGAATTGAAGATACAGGTTTTACAGGTTCGGTAATTTCAACAATTTTCGGTAATGCAATACTCGTATTTGCCTGGGTGTCTTCGACGGGTAAGACAGGTAAAGTGTCCAATGATGAGACAATAGGCCCGGTGATAACCCGTGTGGCTATCGGTGTCGCGAGTAGTTTTGTTGAAGTATCGAGTGTTAAGAAGGTTGCTACAGGGCAGGCTGACATGGCCAAAAATGCCAGAAGGCAGGCAATATATTGGTTATTGCCGCGACTTAGTCTGAATAGTCGAATAATCAAGCCGAACAGAACAGCGATTGCCAGACCCTGCCAAAGAAAATGCAGCAAGGTCAGACCCAGCCGCTGCCAGATAGGCTCAGAAAGGAATTCGATGACTGACATTACGCACCACCTTTCTTACGAGGGAATTCGGCTATTGTCTTGCGGATGTCGTCCAGTTCGTCGCTGTCGGGCCTGGTCTGCTGGAGCAGGTGGGTTACAAGAGCACTAGCCGAGCCATCGAAGGCCCGATTGAGCAGTTCCCTTAACAGACGTGATTGTGTTTTGTTCTGCGATACCTTAGCTGAATAGACAAACGCCTGGCCTTTGGGTTTTTGGTTGAGCAGACCCTTGTCAGCCATGACGCTCATTAGACTCATTACTGAAGTGTAGGCCCGTGTGCGTCTTTTGTTGAGGGCGGTCATTACCTGGCGTACGGTGGATGGGCCGCGCTGCCAAATAATCTGCAAAACCTCCAGCTCGCCCGGGGTTGGGTTTTCGTGTCTTGGTCTGGCCATAGGAAGTGCCTCCTGTGAGAACTTAGTGGACCTCTAAAAACTCATTTCTACCATGAACGGCTGCCCTTTTCAAAAGCATGTGTGTCTGCTCTTCGAAACACAGTACACAAGAACACATAAAACAGTACTACATAACCCGTAGTGTGTCAACGGTAAAAACCGTAGAAAATAATTTTTTTTCTTCAAAAAGTTACACAGATGAGGGCACCGGGGGGAGGGGGGGTGTTGGCAGTTTTATGTAACGCCTTCTGGAATAGTGTGTTATGGAGATTGTCAATGGGCGTGTTGAGAGTTGATTATGTTTTCTTAATCAGCGTTTTTTTTGACACTGTAGCATAGTTACCGGGACAGCGGTATCCCGATCCTTTCATTGTGA
>CAZICK010000034.1:0-37893 GCA_964537505.1 uncultured Pirellulales bacterium | reverse complement strand
GGTCATAATAGTGCAGCATCAGGAAGAATCTGTTAGCTTTGTTATTTTCGAGCCAGTTGAGTGCTATTTGTGTAGTTTCATCGCCTTTCCGTTCATTACCATACTTATTCTTATTATTGCTAGCCTCTTTAAAAGTGTCATAATAAGTGTCAAACCCCTGGCTGAGGCCGAACTTTTTATCCAGAACAAAGGAACTGACTATCGCAGAAGTGTTGAAACCATTCTGTTTGAGTATCTCGGCAAGCGTTTGATTCGACTGAGCCAGTTTGTAATCCATATTGTTATGCACACCATGGAAAGGAGGTATAGTACCGGTAAGCATTGAACTGTGGGCTGGAAGTGTTATAGGGACTGGCGAGACCACATTTTTAAACAGCGTGGCGCCTCTGGCTAAGGCATCGATATTGGGGGTAGTTTCCCGCCGGTAACCGTAGCAGCTAAGATAGTCAGCCCGGCAGGTATCAATGCTTATAAGGATAACATTGCGAACTTTGGGCATGCGGTCGTGTACGGCTAAAAACGCAATGGCCGCAATAACGGCTGCAATGGCTGTAGCTATGATTACATAATTATTTTTTTTCATCGAAGGAATGAGATTATATAAAAATCAATTGTAACCGGTCAGGCCCTTCGGGCCTGATTTCCCAGTTCGGCCAGTCAACACAACCAGCCACAAAAGAACAACTTACAATCAATATACCCAACTCTCATACCGTTGTCAAGGGTCGGGTATTTATACTCATAACGATCGAGTTTTACCGACCGTTAATCCGTCACTTGCAACTGGTTATCGATCGCTTGTTTGATCTTTTGCATCATCTCCACAAAGTCCACCTGCCGGCGCGTAAGCTCCTTTAGCTTGTCATTGATACTTATCTTTTGTTCGATCTCTTTGAGTTTGTGTTTATCTTCCACTTCGATCGGCTTTTGCTCCTGTTCGAGCTTTCTGATCTTTTCCGCCTGCTGCTGATATTCCCCGATCAGACCTCCCGCTTCACTGTCTTCATTAACTGCTTTTTGCGCTTTGTTCAGCAGAACGGTCCTCTCGTGCGCCGCGATCTTCCGGCCTAACTGCCGTGCGGATTCTATCAATTGTTCCATTGTGCCTTCCTTTCTGTGTTTAAGTACAGGACTAATCGTGCCCCATGCATTGTCATTATACTCATAACGATTGAGTTCTCCTGTTTATTTCAGCATGGAAGAATACACCGAAATTATTCATGCTCCGTATTATACGGCATTGACTTTTCGTAGAGTTTCAAGCGTGCGGTTATCTCCTTGGCACGTTTCGTGTATTTCATGGAAGTTGCGATGTCAATAGCTTTCCGGGCCGTTTCTATCGCCAGGGGGAATTCCCCCCCCGCGGCATAAGCCATCGCCAGGGTATCCAGTGCCTGGGGATTTTTGAAGTTTGTCAACTTGCAAAGTCTCTGGGCAAGCATTATTGCTTCATCGATGTTTCGGAACTGAAGTGAGGGTTTTGTAGCCTCAAGCCAGGCAAGATTATTCAGAATCTCAGGTTGGTTAGGATCGATCTCAATAGAGCGCCTGCGATAAACAAGACACTGGGCAAATTGTCCCTGGGCAAAAAACATATTGGCTAAACTATTGCATATCTTAACATCATTCGGAGATAGCTGAAGTATTTTGAGAAAAATATTCTCGGCACGATCGAAATGACCCTCTTTTTCATAAGCTAACGCAAGGCCGGTGAGAACACTGATATTATCCGGATCGATCTTTACCGCAATCGATCCATATTCTATGATCTGTTTGTATTCACCTGCTCTATACAGCGCCGCTAAGAGATTCGAAAAAGCTATTGAATCATTCGGCATCAATTCGACCAGCTTCTTGTAATTCAGCACGGCCTTATCATAGTCGCCTTGCTGCATTCCAATGTCGCCTAATTCTGAATATATCTCATGAAATTCAGGACGCTGGGGAATAAGATTTTGGAGGATTTTTTCCGCTTCTTCAAACTCTTTGTTTTCAATCAGTGTTAAGGATTTTTGGAATTGTACAGAAATGTGTATAAGATCCTTTGGGTCATCTTTTGATTTATCAAAGGCAATCTCTCCCTCTGCTTTCCCGGCAACATAGCCAAGGGATTCCAGCCGCCTTATCGATTCGGCGTCCAGTTTGTGGTGGCTGTCAGGGTCTTTGCGAACAGATTGCTCCATGGTCTCTCGCAGTTTATCCTCGAGAATTCGACCGCGTTGAGCTTCCTTTTCGATCAGGTTGTGCTCTTCACCGGGATCGGTGGTAACATCATAGAGTTCAGGACGCTTGCTCCGGATATATTTCCATTTGCCTGTGGATACGCTCATAAGTGAGTTTGCACCAAAGCGAATCGGTGTCAGACTTTCAGAATAGATATATCTTTCGTATGTCTTGTCCATTTTCCCATGCAGCATCGCGGTTATATCTTTGCCCTGAACATGCCCGCCGATGTCAATATCCAGTATCGAACAGACCGTTGGAGCGATATCCACAAGGCCAACCGGTTGCGTAACGATCGATCCTTTTTTCTGACCGGGCAGCTTTACGATCAGGGGTACTTTAATGGCTGACTCATAGATAAAGTAGGTGTGTTCCTCTTCACCATGCTCACCAAGCATTTCGCCATGGTCACTTGTAATGATCAACAGCGTTGAATCATACATTTTAACATCTTTTAGTTTTTGGATAAACTGACCGATACAATGGTCGGTAAATGCGACCTCGCCGGCGTAAAGATTATCGGCGAATTTCGATGCGAAAGGCTCAGGTGGCGTATAATCTGCATGTGGGTCATAATAGTGCAGCATCAGGAAGAATCTGTTAGCTTTGTTATTTTCGAGCCAATTGAGTGCTACTTGTGTGGTTTCATCGCCTTTCTGTTCACTACCATACTTATTATTGCTGGCCTTTTTAAAGGTGTCATGATAAGTGTCAAACCCTTGGCTGAGGCCGAACTGTTTATCCAGAACAAAGGAACTGACTATCGCAGAAGTGTTGAAACCATTCTGTTTGAGTATCTCGGCAAGCGTTTGATTCGACTGAGCCAGTTTGTAATCCATATTGTTATGCACACCATGGAAAGGAGGTATAGTACCGGTAAGCATTGAACTGTGGGCTGGAAGTGTTATAGGGACTGGCGAGACCACATTTTTAAACAGCGTGGCGCCTCTGGCTAAGGCATCGATATTGGGGGTAGTTTCCCGCCGGTAACCGTAGCAGCTAAGATAGTCAGCCCGGCAGGTATCAATGCTTATAAGGATAACATTGCGAACTTTGGGCATGCGGTCGTGTACGGCTAAAAACGCAATGGCCGCAATAACGGCTGCAATGGCTGTAGCTATGATTACATAATTACTTTTTTTCATCGAAGGAATAATCCTTTACCAAAACAAACAAACCGGGATTCTCCATATACCATTACATATCTTGGCTCAACTACGCCGCTGAGCCTCTTTTCCAACAGAATATCAAATTGATCTCAAAAAGTCAACCCTGGAAGCGGAAAAATGGGCCAATCACCGTACAAAATTTACCGGTTGATTGTTCCCTGCTTTTGGTTACAATTGGCGTTGGCGTCACAATCGACGAAAGCTCAGTAGATTGAAATTGGGTAAACTTATGGAGTAAAGGCTTATGGCGTTTAAGACTACAGAAACAGTACTGCCTGGCGTGTTGCTGATTGAACCGCAGGTGTTTGGCGATAACCGTGGGTTTTTCCTGGAAACGTTCAACTGGAAGCGTTACGCCGACGCGGGGCTGGACCGCACTTTCGTGCAGGACAATCATTCTCATTCCTGCCGGGCGGTGGTCCGCGGGCTGCACTATCAGTTGAACCATCCACAGGGTAAGCTGGTCTTCGTCGTCACCGGCGAGATATTCGACGTAGCGGTCGATATCCGACAGGGCTCGCCAACGTTCGGCAGATGGATAGGAGAATATCTTTCCGCTGAAAATCATCGGCAGATCTTTGTGCCGGAAGGTTTTGCTCATGGTTTTTGTGTCATCAGCGACGAAGCCGACGTCTTCTACAAATGCACCGATTTATACGTACCCGGCGATGATTACGGCATTCTGTGGTCGGACGAAACAATCGCTATCGACTGGCCGACCAAACAGCCAACCCTCTCCGAAAAGGACAGCCAAAACCCAAGACTGGCAGACATCGACGCGGAAAAACTGCCGGTCTATCAAAGTTAACTTTCGCAGTTTTTTAAACCCAAATTCCATCCAACAGGGCCTGTTACGCGAAAATGGATTTTTACAGGACTTCGATAAATATTCCGCTAACGTATAAAATTATCGGTGCTGGCTCAAAAGGCCCTGTTCTGACGTTGCGTATAAGTAACACACAAGAAAAAGTGCGACACGTAGAGCCGCGTAAGCGAAATCGCACTTGAACCTGAAAGCAAATAAGGGACCAGACAAAATGTCCAAAACGCAGCCTGCACGAAAGATTATTCCGCTATTTTTTCCTCACCCGCCAGCCAGCGACGAAGCATCAAACCAATAATACCCACCGCCATCGCCAGCACCAGAACATCGGCCACCAACAACGCGGTCATACCCGTCTCGCCCGCCTGCCAGCCGGGAATGTAAGTTTTTACCAAAAGCCTGATCATCATCGTAAAAGATGTAACCAGCATAAATATCGCCGGCAGTAACGTGTACCAAATCACCCGGCCGCGCCTTATCAACCATGTTGTTCCCACCAAAAGCGACAAAGCCGCCAACAATTGATTAGTCGAACCGAAAATCTTCCATACCGCCAGATAAGTATTCGTCAAAGCCAACAACAACATCAGCCCTACCGCCAGCCCCGAGTTGACCCAATAGTATTTCAGCGTCCGCAAAACGACTCGCGCCAAACCACGCGTCTCGACCATCGGCCTGTCCCGCAAATCGCCGACCATATAAGGCTCTTCAACGCTTATGCCGTCGGCGCCGACCAACTCTACTGCCTCCCTTGGGCCTTGGCTTACCTGGGCAAAAACATCATACCGACCAAAAAATGTTGCCCAGCCTTCCTCGATCAGATATCTCGTCAACCTGACCGCTGTATCCAGTGTCGTTATCAGAAAACCTTCCAGCAGCAGCATCGCTCCCAAAGCGCCGGCCGCCACCGGCAGTCCCAACCCCATATTAGCGGTATGACCGACCGACATAGCAAAAGTCAATATCGCATTGCCTTCGGCCCCTTCCGGATAACAATATCCTTTATATGCCTGAAGCGAAAGCCCTACCACCAGACAGCACACCACGCACACCGCCAGAAAACTCTCCAGCAGCATCCCATAGTAGCCTACCTTGCGGGCCGCCATTTCGTTGCGTAACTGCTTGCAGGTCGTGCCGCCGGCGCAAAGACTGTGAAAACCGCTCACCGACCCGCAGGCGATAATCACAAACATCATCGGCCAGCCGGGCCCCAGGGTACTGCTGCCCTGGGCCCAGTTACTAATCGGAATACCCGAAATCTGGGATATCTGACCTCCCCCACGAACCGCCGCCGCCACCAGCGACACAACCAGAAAAACAATACCCATATACAAAATGTGTACATTAATAAAATCACGGCTTTGCAAAAACAACCACACCGGCAGACCCGCCGCAATCAAAACGTATCCACTTATCATCATCTTCCAGGTAAACGGTTCCACCGACATAGGCCATCTAAGCCCGACGATAATTGAGCAGACACAAATAACGATCGCCAGCAGCGAACATATCCATACCGGCCATTTACGCTTGAGATACAAAAATCCGATCAGCGGCGAGCACGCCGTAATCACCACCACCGAGCTTGAAGCAATTCCACCGATAACCGCCTGCCCGTCAACCACACGGAACATCGTCTGGTCCGGACTCAACTGTAAGGTGGCCATATCGACTTGCGATGTCAGCGCCGTAGCCGAAAGGTCCAGAAAAGCCGCACACACCAACGCAAGAATCGCCACCAGCAAAAATAACAACAACACAAACGCCCCTTTCCCGATATATCGCCGGGCGACCACCGTCAGGTTCTTACCGCCTTCACGCACCGCAATGTAGGTCGCTACGAAATCATGAACCGCACCCAGAAAAACGCCACCCAGCAGAATCCACACCAACGCCGGACCCCAACCGTACAGGATCGCCAGCACCGGCCCGATGATCGGACCAGCCCCCGCGATAGAGGCGTAATGATGCGCAAAAACCACCAGCGTATGCGTCGGCACATAGTCACGACCATCATTGATCGCCACCGCCGGCGTCACCCGGTCCGCTTGTTCGCCAAGAACCCGACCGATCAGCGGAGCATAAAACCTGCCCCCCCAAAACAGCACCAGCCCCGCTACCGCCATTATCGCTAATACAATCATCATCACTCTCCGTACAAAAAGGCGCCAACCTTGATAAAAATCTCAATCAATCAGGAAAAACGTGACGGATAACTCTTGAACCGGTCCCGCCAGAAGCTCCCCGCCGTCAACTGTCAAACCGGTGGTTGCGATATTCGTACCCTTACGGGCAATCGAACGCTGGATGATTCCAGCCTTGATATGAATCACCTCGCTTTTAACGGCGATTTCCCAATCAGCGCTACCGGCATCTGCCAAAGCGATGTCCTGACCGGCACAACTCACAATCCACAATACGAACAAACACACTTTTGGCTGTAGTTTGTGGAGAATCGAAAATAGCTTACCTGGCTCCAAATGCCTTTCGCATGATCTCGATGTTTTTTGCATTTCCCGTAAGCTCGCCATCTTTGGCCCTCGTAATTGGTGGAAACGATGTTTCGTCCGGCTTGGCAAAGCCGTAGAATCCGACATCTTCATAGATTGAATCGTTAATCACTTTTGCCGCGTCGTGTGAATCGCCCCAGCCACACAGACACTGCACAATCCGCGTATTCGCGCCTGCAGCCTTTTTGGCCGCCGCTAGGGTCGAAGGATCGGGGTTCTCGTTCATCAACCAGTCGAGTTCTTTAAACATCTTTGAACCGCGAACATGCGGATGATCCAGGCTATGGCATGACAGCCAAATGATGCAATCTCCCCTGGTCTGTTTAGCTGCCTTGTAAATAACCTTCCAGCACCGGTCTATGGCTTTACGCCCATATTGAGTTTCCTGTTGTTCGGTCAATTTGTCTTCCCCTGGAAAAGGCTCTTCCATTAGTTGTTCATATAGCTTTTTCTCACAGTCCAGCCACTTACCTTCGGTGGCCTTGCGCTCGGGCAGCCAAATCCAGTCGATCATGAACCCATCGATATCGGTCTTCGTTAACGCATCCTTAATTGACGCGGCAAGATAGTCCAGATACTCTTCGGTGAAAGGAATGTGAGGTGTGCTAGGAATGCCGTAACTCAAATCGGGATGATTCTGTCCCCACAGGGTGTTGGCGCCGACGCAGTAGTAGCCCATCACCAGCATATCTTCCTTGTGCCCGAGCCTGACGATTTCCCTCAGAAAATCGCTCTGCAAACCGGGTTGCTCCGGTACCACGCCGCCTTTGTACCATGCGTATCCGTTGCAGGAGACGCAGAACGTCTGAATAGTGTTTACGCCAAGCTCTTTGTACCACTTAATATGTGCTTCCGGAGACGCATCGGCCCAAAGGCCCGGCTTGGCAAAACTGTTAGGGCCGCCCAACCCCCAGTTAAAGTCTATGCAAAAAGCCTTGATTTTCTCAGGCGATGCCGGACTTGCCCCAGCCTGCTTACAGGCACTTTGACAACCTCCGATCAAAAGCCCCACTGCCGAACAAACGATAATTTTCCGAAACCCTGTTCTCGCTATTATTCTCATTATCTATCATTCTCCGAAATCTTGACAGGTAAGACGCGTTATTCTACCTGTTTACGTTGAATTTGAAACATTTTTTCCATCGCAAATCGGATTATTTTGAAATGGTGAAGACATTGAATATGCACAGTCATTATCGGTTTTTGAATCCAAATCTTTGCCGACAGGCACTTTTTGACTTTCACGATCTCGCATCATCCAGAAGCTGGTCTAGTCTTATGTGTCGTATTATATATATCGCGAAATTGCACTGTAATTACTTTACGCAGTATCTCATTTGTAAGGGGCTAAAGAGCCTTTTTAGGTGTGAAAATCGACTTTTTATGGCAATATTAACGAATAACCATACGTGGCAACTAAATAATTGACAAGTTTTAAAAAACTCCTATATAATAGTGAGATATGTACGATTAATCATATAAGCAGTTGTTATATGTGAAGGCTTATTACTAAAATCAGTGGAGTAAGTCAAATGCTACTGACAGAACGTGAACAAATGGTAGAGGACATTAACGCTTGGGCCGATAAGTACGGTCGGGATCGAAGCGCCATGATGCCGATTCTGCAGGAAGTGCAGAAGAAATACGGCCGGATATTCAGCTTTTCCATGCAGACGATAGCGGATCTGCTGGGTATTCATCCGGTGGAGGTGTACGGCGTGGTGTCGTTTTACAGCTTTCTCCACAATGAGACACGGGGCCGGTTTTTGATCCGATTGTGCCGTACGATCACCTGCGAGATGGCTGGTAAGGACTCTGTGGCTCGGCAATTGCAAAATGATCTGGGAATCGAGTTTGGCCAAACAACCAAAGACGGAATGTTTACGCTGGAGTGGGGCAATTGTATGGGGATGTGCGATCAGGGACCGGCGGTAAAGGTTAATGATCAGATATTTACCCGTGTGACGCCCCAGGATGTTCATGAAATCATAGAACGGTGTCGCCATGCCCTGACAGCTTACGCAACAGACGGAAGACAGGAAAAAATTGCAGCTATGAAAACCACGCTGACCAATGGCCTCACTTTTGACACGGCCAAGGCTGACGCGGGCTTAAAAGCGGTTATCGGACAAAACTCAACGGATATTCTCAAGATGATCGAGGCTTCCGGGCTTCGTGGCCGGGGTGGGGCGGGTTTTCCTACAAGTATAAAATGGAAGTTTGCTGCCCAGGCCAAAGGTTCCGTAAAATATGTGGTCTGCAACGCCGATGAAGGCGAACCGGGCACGTTTAAGGATCGAGTTATCCTGTCGGATTACCCGGACCTGGTATTTGAGGGAATGACTATTGCCGCTCGGGCCATAGGAGCCACAAAAGGTATTGTTTACCTGCGAGGAGAATACACTTACCTTAGAGGGTTCCTCGAATCG
The DNA here is from genome assembly GCA_964537505.1 of uncultured Pirellulales bacterium. GTDB lineage: Bacteria > Planctomycetota > Phycisphaerae > Sedimentisphaerales > SM23-30 > DAINBT01. The sequence goes on along the minus strand of CAZICK010000034.1, from coordinate 28,739 downwards.
GTCTTGGAAACGCGGCGGGAGCTGGGAACACTGGGACAAAATATATTGGGCAATAAGGGCTTCAATTTTGATATTGAGATACGCATGGGTGCCGGAGCTTATGTCTGCGGCGAAGAGACGGCACTGATCGAGTCATTGGAAGGACAACGCGGAGAACCACGCAATCGCCCGCCTTTCCCGGTGGACACCGGGTTTATGGGTCGCCCGACAGTGGTCAACAACGTTGAAACGTTGGCTTATGTCTCCTGTATAGCCTCCAGGGGGGCCGACTGGTTTAAAAGCTGTGGAACAGACAAATCGCCTGGTCTAAAGTTGTTTAGCGTCTCCGGAGATTGTGCCAAACCCGGAGTTTACGAATTCCCCATGGGCATTACCATCGCCGAACTGCTTGAGCAGGTGGAAGGACAGAACGCCAAAGCGGTACAGGTGGGCGGAGCTTCCGGTCAGTGCATACCGGCGGCCCAGTTCCACCGTCAGATAGCCTTTGAAGATATACCTACAGGCGGTTCCGTGATAGTTTTCGGACCGCACCGTGACATGCTGGCGGTAGTGAAAAATTTTCTCGAGTTTTTTGCCGACGAATCTTGCGGCCAATGTACGCCTTGCCGGGAAGGTAACGCCAAACTGCTCGAAGGCGTCGAGATGCTGGAAAAAGGCCAATGCTCCATGGCATACCTTAAAGAACTTTGTGCCTTGGGCGAAACGATGCAATTGGCCTCGAAGTGCGGGTTAGGGCAATCGAGTCCTAACGCTTTTTTGTCGGTGGTAGAGAATTTCCAGGACGAGATTCTGGGACGAACCGAACCGATACTTTCGAATTGAACATGATGAGGAGACAGATATGACTGATGCAATGCAGGCGGATGCAACTGAACCAGAAAAGAACACAAACGAAGTTGACTTGGATACGATACGTGCTCCACGCAGTCAGTGTCCTCAGGACATAAGGAAGTTTGTCGAAACTGATGCGATAGGGACTCTGGTTACCGTTGAGATTGACGGCAGGGAAATCAAAGTTCCTTTGGGAACCACGATTTTGCAGGCGGCCAGGCAATTGGGCATACGTATTCCGACATTATGTTATCACGAAGACCTGTGCATCGCAGGGGTATGCCGGATATGCGTCGTTGAGGTCGAAGGTCAGCGCACACTGCAGGCATCTTGCGCCTATCCCATTCCCGGACCGATAAAAGTTAAAACCCTTTCAGCGAAGGTGCGAAGGGCCAGGCGACATATTATCGATTTGTTGCTTTCCAAACACTATGGAGAGTGTTATACCTGCTCAGCAAAACATAGATGTGAATTGCTGGCCTTGTGTAAAGAGTATGGCGTGGACTTTTTCCGGTTCGGACATCCTGACAAGCCCATATATGAGACCGACGATTCGAGCTATGCGGTTCGACGTGACATGAACAAGTGTGTTTTGTGCCGCCGTTGTGTGCGGACCTGTATCGATCTGCAGGAAGTGGGTGTTCTTGAAGCGGTTGGTCGAAGTCATGAAACCCGCATCAGCACCTTCATGGACAAACCGCTGGCGGAGGTCATTTGCATCAGTTGTGGCCAGTGCATCAATCGTTGTCCAACCGGTGCCTTGCAGGCCAATGATCCTACGGATAAAGTATGGGAGGCTATTGACGATCCTACCAAACATGTTGTGATCCAGACCGCTCCAAGCCCTCGTGCCGCTATTGGTGAATGCTTCGCCCTGGCCCCTGGCACATCCGTTACCCAACAGCTAAACACCGCGCTGCGACATTGTGGCTTCGATAAGGTCTTTGACACCAACTTCTCCGCTGACCTGACCATTATCGAAGAGGGCACCGAACTATTGTTACGATTATACAAAGCACTGGTCCAGAAGGATAGTTCAGTCGCACTGCCACAATTCACCAGTTGTTCACCGGCCTGGGTCAAGTATATCGAACACTTTTATCCCGAAATGCTCCCTAATTTGTCCTCGGCCAAAAGCCCACAGCAAATGTTCGGCGCTCTGATAAAAACCTATTATGCCAAAATGAACAACATAGATCCCAAAAACATTGTGACCGTGGCGCTGATGCCCTGCTCAGCCAAAAAGTTTGAATGCAATCGCCCGGAAATGTGTGATAGCGGATATAAGGATGTCGATTATGGCCTGACCACACGCGAAATGGCACAGATGATCAAGGAAGCTGGAGTCGATCTGCCCGCTATGGCAAAATCCGGGTTTGATGATCCGTTCGGCGTCGCTACCGGAGCCGGAATGATCTTCGGTGCTACCGGTGGGGTAATGGAAGCAGCCATTCGTACCGTAGTTGAGTTTGTATGTGGAATCAAGGTAGAAAACCTCTTTGACCATGCCAATGTAGTGCCGGTACGCGGATTTGACGGCGTAAAATATGCGGAATTACCTATCAAGCAAGTTGGTCCGGTACCGGATATTCTCAAGCATCTCGTTCCAAATTGGGATTGGATCAAGGGGATCACTTTGAAAGTAGGTGTTGCACACGGTACCGCAAATGCGAAAAAGGTGCTCGATGACATCAAAGCCGGGGGCAAGTTCAGTGAGTGTCACTTTATCGAATTTATGGCTTGCCCAGGCGGATGCCTCGGCGGCGGAGGACAACCGATACCCACCAGCCCCGAAATTCGAGCTGCCCGGGCCAAGGCGATTTACGCTGAAGACAGGGCTTACGATATACGAAAATCGCACGAAAACCCATCTGTGATAAAACTTTATCGGGAATTTCTAACCGATGGCCCATGCGGACATATAAGCCATAAATTACTGCACACCGAATACACACCTCGGGGCAAGTACATCGAGTAATCGTGATAACTCCCGGGCGCCAAACCATACATAATGACGCCAGGCTGTACATTTCAGTCCGGCTTTGCTTTGTGGTTACATTGTTAAGGTCCAGGGTATGGAACAAGCAGATAAAATAGTTGCCATTGACGAATCACAAATAGAGGAAACTCTCAGCCATATTAAACCGGGTGACAGCGTCCGGGTACGAGAAATACTAGCCAAGGCGAAAGAGCTTAAAGGACTTGATTTCGATGAAATAGCCGTCCTGGCTGAGATTTCTGATCCCCAACTGCTCAATGAGCTTTTTGACGCCGCACGCTACGCCAAAGAGCGGATTTACGGCCGACGCTTAGTCCTTTTCGCGCCGCTTTATATCTCCAATCTCTGTTACAACGACTGTCTTTACTGCGCCTTCCGTGTACAGAACAAAAACATTAAACGACGTGCACTTACCCAGAAAGAAATCGCCTGTGAAACTGAGGTGCTGATCGACCAGGGCCATAAACGTGTTCTTTTGGTAGCCGGTGAGGCTTACCCGAACGAAGGATTCACTTACATATTAAAGTCTTTGCAAACTATCTATAATGTTACCAGCGGCAATGGTAGTATCCGACGCGTCAATGTTAACGTAGCCCCACTGACGGTCCCGGAATTTCAACAGTTAAAGGCCGCCGGAATCGGCACATATCAGATATTCCAGGAAACATATCATCACCAAACCTATGCCAGGGTGCACGTATCAGGCAAAAAACGAAACTACAATTGGCGCATTGAAGCACTCGATCGGGCCATGGAGGCGAAAATAGACGATGTCGGAATCGGTGTACTGTTTGGATTGTTCGATTGGCGATTTGAAATATTGGCCATGATGCAGCACATTAGGCATCTGGAACAGAAATTCGGCGTCGGACCACATACCATAAGTGTGCCTCGCCTTGAACCTGCCGATGGGTCGGAAATTGCTGTGCATCCACCCTGTCCGGTCTCGGACGTCGATTTTCGCAAAATCGTGGCAATCCTCAGACTTGCGGTCCCTTATACCGGTATCATCATGTCAACCAGAGAAACGCCCAATATCCGTCGCGAAACATTTGCCTTGGGAGTATCGCAAATATCAGCGGGCAGTCGAACCAATCCCGGCGGCTATGCCGAAGGTGAACAACTAATTGAGCCGGGCCAATTTTCGCTCGGCGATCATCGACCGCTCGACGAGGTCATCCACGATGTCGCTTCGCTTGGCTATATACCCTCTTTTTGTACTGGCTGCTATCGACTGGGAAGAACCGGAGCCGATTTTATGGATTTAGCCAAACCAGGTGAAATCAAAAACCATTGTGATCCTAATGCCCTATCGACTTTCCTTGAGTATCTTCTCGATTATGCCACCCCGGCCACCAGGCAAATCGGAGAAAAACTTATTGCCGATACGCTTGCCAACATGCCCCCATACCCCGCACAAAAAGCACAGGGACTTATGGCTAAGGTGCGTCAGGGAGAACGCGATGTGTTTTGCTGAAAACCACGTTAAAGGACACATAAAATGGCTCAAGCCACGCCAAAGGGATTCAGATTGCACATCGGTATTTTTGGCCGCCGCAATGTAGGCAAGTCGAGCCTGTTAAACGCCGTTACACATCAGGCCGTCTCCATTGTTTCGAATCAACCCGGCACTACCACCGACCCCGTCGAAAAACCAATGGAGTTCCTGCCGTTAGGACCGGTGCTGTTTATAGACACCGCCGGAATCGATGACCTCGGAGCACTGGGACGGATGCGCGTGAAAAAGACCCGACAGGTCTTTGATCGTACCGACCTGGCGGTTTTGGTAACCCATCTTGGCCAATGGGACGACTTCGAACAGCAGCTTCTTGATGAACTGACACAACGAAAAATCCCTGTTGTGGTGGTCTTCAATAAAGTCGATCTGGAACCGCCCGCCCAGGGCGTACTCGATCGCCTGGCCGAGCAAAATATCCATGTCGTAAAAACCGCCGCTGTTTCAGGCCGCGGAATCCCCGATTTTCGCCAGGCACTTCTCGATACCGTCCCGGCGGACTACATCGACAACCCCATAATCTTGTCTGACCTTGTGCCTCCGGGTGAGTTAGCGGTTTTGGTGGTCCCGATCGACAAGGAAGCACCAAGAGGGCGAATCATCCTCCCGCAGGTACAATCTATCCGTGATCTGCTCGACGGCGACGCGTATTGTGTGGTCGTAAAGGAACACCAGCTTAAAACAGCATTGGAAAACCTCAACAAACCACCCAAATTAGTGGTTACCGACTCGCAGGCATTTGTCAAGGTGGCGGCCGATACGCCGCCCGATGTGAAAATGACCGGCTTTTCGATATTGTTCGCCAGGCTAAAGGGCGACCTGAACTGTCAGGTCCAGGGAACGATGGCCATAGACGAATTAAAAACTGGTGATCGTATCTTGATAGCAGAGTCATGCACCCATCATCCTATTGTCGATGATATTGGTCGCGTCAAAATCCCACGATGGCTCAAACACTACGTAGGTGGAGATTTACATTTCGACCACGTCCAGGGCCACGATTTCCCAGAGGACCTCTCAGCTTATCGGCTGGTGATCCAGTGCGGTTCATGTATGGTGAATCGCCGGGAGGTGCTCAGCCGTATCATGCGCTGCCGTCAACAGAATGTACCCATCTCCAATTATGGTTTGGTGATTGCTTACAGCTTGGGAATCTTCGAACGCGCCCTGGAGCCGTTCCCGGAGGCGCTGGAAATATACCGTAATGAAAAAAAACGAAATCCACAATTGGCTCCGTGAGGAAAACCCCGATCGCCTCGACCAGCTTTGGCAGCAAGCCGATGTAACACGTCAACAAGTGGTGGGCAATGCGGTTCATCTGCGAGGACTCATTGAAATATCTAATCATTGCGTGCGCCAATGTGAGTATTGTGGATTGCGCTCGAATCGCAAAACGCTTCAGCGATATCGCATGGACGAACAGGAGATCATGCGGTGTGTAGCCCAGGCGGTGGAGTTTGGTTACGGCACCGTGGTCATCCAGGCCGGCGAAGATTATGGCATAAAAACACAATGGCTCGCTGACATTATCAACCGCATCAAAAGCCAAACCCCTTTAGCCGTAACATTAAGTATGGGCGAACGTCCTGTTGAGGACTTGCGGACATGGCGACAGGCGGGAGCGGACCGGTATTTGCTGCGTTTTGAAACGTCCGATCCGCAGTTGTACCAAAAAATTCATCCACCACGGCCGTCTCAAACGTGCAATCGTTTTGACCTTTTGTGCGAGCTTAGAAAATTGGGTTATGAGGTTGGCAGTGGAGTAATGGTCGGCATCCTAGGTCAGACTTTTGATAGCTTGGCCAATGACATTGACATGTTTCGCCGCCTCGACCTTGACATGATTGGCATGGGACCTTATATCAGCCACCCTGACACGCCCTTGGCCCGGCGGCAGCCATCACCGGCCATGCCAACGGAAGATCAGGTGCCCAACTCGGAACTGATGGTATATAAGGTAATCGCACTGGCACGGCTTGTTTGTCCGGAAGCAAACATCCCAAGTACCACCGCCTTAGCTACCATAAATATCGCCGCGGGAAGAGAACTGGGACTGAGCCGAGGCGCCAATGTGGTCATGCCGAACCTCACCCCCACCAAATACCGACAACTATACGAAATCTACCCCGACAAAGCATGTATTCACGAAACAGCGGGCCACTGCCGCAATTGCCTCCAGCAGCGAATCGAATCCCTCGGCCGACACATCGCAACCGGCCCAGGCGGCCGCGCCCGTTGCACAGAAAACCGCACAAGCTAAATTCCCACACTTTCCTCGCCCCTCAGCCACGTCAATTTAGCGCCAGAAAAATAGATTGAAAAATCGAATAATTTACGGTATCATGCAGTAGTGAAACAAACAGTATATAAAAACGTGTTGGTGCTGTTACTTGCCGGCTTGTGCATCTTCTGTTCTCAGTCGTTGGCTGTCAATCCGCTGGTACGCGCCCAGCCGATAATTTTTGTTGTTCGGCCTCAGTATCAGGAGGATCATCACAATACGGAGACAATGTTTGTTACGGGCGAAATCAATACAAGGAGCTTTCGCGCCGGTGGTATTATAAAGGCCATAGACTTTGCAAATGGCCAAACGGTCAGGACTATCTTCGATGCCGGCGAGAATGGTGGCATTCGTGATATAGATGTAAGTTACGACGCTCGCAGGATACTGTTTTCGATGCGAAAGAGCATCGAGGAAGACTATCATATTTACGAGATCGATGCCGACGGCACCGGCCTAAGACAGCTAACGGCTATGACCGGTGCTGCGGATATTGACCCTGTGTATATGCCTGACGGCTCGATTGTTTTCAGCTCCACACGCGAGTTGAAGTATTGCGGGTGCAATCGGCATATCATGGGCAATCTCTTCAAAATGGACGCCGATGGAGCGAACATCCACCAGATCGCAAAGAGCACGCTTCATGAAGGTCACGCTTCGGTGATGAGCGACGGACGCATTCTTTATGATCGCTGGGAGTATATCGACCGGAATTTCGGCGATGCGCAGGGCCTTTGGACGGTTAATCCCGACGGAACCAACCAGTCGGTGTACTGGGGAAACAATACAAGCTCACCAGGTGGCGTGATCGATGCCAGGCAGATACCGCAAACGCAGCGGGTTGTTTGTACGTTTACATCCTGTCATGACCGACCCTGGGGAGCGATAGCCATTATCGACAGCCGCATGGGGATCGACGGCAGGATTGGCGTTGTGCGGACCTGGCCCGAAACTGCGATCAACCTTGTCGAGAACGGTGATCTCGATACATTTAAGCAGGTCAACCCGAAATATGAAGATCCCTTCCCCTTGAGCGATGAGTATTTCCTTTGTTCGAGAATGACCGGGGACGGCGAAAAAATGGGGATATACCTCCTTGACGTGTTTGCAAATGAAACACTCCTTCATACGGAAGAAACAGGCTGTTTCGATCCGATGCCTTTAGCCCCAAGGCCAAGGCCTGGTGTCGTGCCCATTCGCCGCGATTTTGAGAACGCCAACGCCTCCTTTTACGTTGTGGACGTTTATCGGGGCACGCACATGAAAGGCGTAGAACGCTCTGCTGTCAAGTATCTTCGTATTATCGAGTCCCCTGAGAAGCGGTTCTGGACAATACCGCAATGGGGCGGACAGGGGCTACAGGCTCCGGGTATGAACTGGCACAACTTTGAGAACAAGCGGATACTTTCGACGGTACCTGTCGAACAGGACGGCTCGGCTTATTTCCAGGTGCCTTCGGACACGTACATTTATTTTCAATTGCTCGACGAAAATGGCATGATGATACAGTCGATGCGAAGTGGAACTGTCGCGCAGTCTGGCGAGATTACCGGTTGTGTGGGTTGTCACGATAATCGCAGGGCCGCACCGCCCGCCACCTCGGATCGAATACCGCTTGCTGTGCAGCGGGCCCCCAGTAAACTTAACGGCTGGTACGGCCCGCCGAGGCTCTTTAGCTACATGAGGGAGGTTCAGCCTGTCTTTGACAGGCATTGCGTAAGCTGTCACGATTTTGGGAAAGAGGCCGGCAAGAAACTTATGCTTGCCGGCGACCGGGACAATACCTTCAATGCTTCTTATGTCGATCTTTGGATGAAGAAATATATCAACTGCGTAGGAGCGGGATCGCACCTTACCATGCAGGCGTATTCGTGGGGCGCACGCAAGAGCAGGCTTGTCGAGCAGATAATGTCCGGCCATAGCAAAGTCAAACTCTCGACGGAGGAACTGGACAGAATTATTACATGGATCGACCTGAACGGACCCTACTATCCATCTTACGCCAGTGCTTACCCGGACAATCTCGCAGGCAGAAGCCCGCTTTCCAATGCTCAGATAAGGGAACTGGAAGAGCTTACCGCGGTCAATTTGACAGGGTTGGAACATCATGCAAGGCAGCTATCCTCGCAGATCAGTTTTGACAGACCACAGCTTAGCCCCTGCCTGGAAGCCATTAAAGACGACCCCCAAAAAATGGCCAAAGCGATTGCCATAATTGAGGCTGGTAAAAAATCACTCGCTGAAAAACCCAGGGCCGATATGGAAGGTTTCACCCCCTGCCCTATCGATCAAAATCGCCAGGGCAGGTATAGCTTGCAGCGCGAGAACGAACTTCTCAGACGTGCCGCGATACGAAACGACGATAAAATCTACGACACTCGCTAAAAAAATATATGATGTCGAAAGAGGATGTTATCATAATGTAAATTATTTTTGAGATGTTTTCACAAGAATAAAAGCATGAGTTTGTTTGGAACGGATATTGACGGTGGGTTAGTGCTGGCTCAGCGAGTTGACCAGAAGTATCGTCCGGTGTTTGACGCGATGGACCCCAAAGACCGTGCGGCGATGGCATGGTATTTTTTACCACATCGGTCAGGCAAACCGGTTGTCGGCGTGACTCGGCCTTGCATTCTCAAATGGTACTGTCCATTTGCCAGCCAGCGGGACTTCCCTTCCGGCCATCGCTATTGCATCAACGTTTATACAGGGTGCGGCCATGCATGTGAATACTGCTATGCCACCGGTTACGAACCAGACCAGGCAAACTGCAAAAAAAACTTCGAACGAGGCTTGTTACGTGATTTGGCGGACCTGGACAAATACGATGTGCCGGTTGCACCTGTGCACATGTCCAATAGTACCGATGCGTTCCAGGAATTGGAAAGGCAAGTCGGGCAAACACTCTTTGCCATGAAACAGATTCTTCGCTCTCGCCGGCGTTTTACGTCGGTTGTATTGTTGACCAAAAATCCCGCGATTCCCGCGGAGCCGCAATACCTTGATATATTGCGGCAGTTAAATTCATTGCCCGGCGATCACCCGGGCAAGGCACGGTTCGAACAGCAAAATCTGCCGCCGCTACGAGTGGAGGTCTCTCTGGCATTTTGGCGAGATGAGGCCGGGGCGTTTTTCGATCCCGGAGCACCGGCGATTAGCGAACGCATAAACGCTGTACGAAAACTCACAGACGCACGAATCCCTGTTGTATTGCGTATCGATCCACTCCTGCCGAGAAGCCCATTGCCGAACGGAAAAACATTCGCTGATTTCAATCTGCCCGAAGCCCAGCCTCTTGACGATCTTGAGCGACTGGTCGCTTTTGCCGCCGAAGTTGGCTGCATGAAAATTGTCTATTCCGTCGCCAAGATCACTCAACCGAGATTCAAACAGCTTTCACCCACAATGCAAAACCTAAAACAAGCCTATGAACACCTCGGCCATCCGCAACGATTAGATTTCCATGGCGGCTCATGGCGACTGCCACACCATATCGCCCAACATCATGTCGTAGAACCATTCCTCGCTATCTGCCAACGCTACAACATGCCAGCCACATTCTGCAAACAAAACCTCGTCTCAACACCTTGACTTATCGGGGTTTGGGGCGCGACAATCGTTCGGAAAAATGTATAAGTATGTTCTGCATATGAGTTTTCCTTGTCATAAACCTTCTGCCGTAATGTAGCCTTGTGCGAAGAAACATCTTGAAGACGTGCAGCCTGGCGAAGTATTGATTCGTGAAATCTGTCTTGTAAAACTACGCACGAAGCATTAGCGGAACAATACCTGAGTAGTTCCTGGATATTGTTTTGTATTTCACTGTGAGTCAACTCTTCTTTAAGCAAATCCAGCACATAAGACATACAACACAAATCATGAGGTCCCATCATCGCTGCAACTCTACGAAGTTGTGTCAAACTTTTTGGGAATGGCGTATCAACAGAAATGATGTCTGTTAAGGCCACATAATTATTCGAACGTTTTGTGAGTAAGCGAAGCATCCTCTGCCCAGCATGCAAAGAGACACCAGAAATATCATTTAAGACAACAGATGTCCTAATTATGGGCAGTTTAATACTTTGGTTGATCGCAGTTATCACATCCAAAATCGCAAGGCTTGCCACAGCCGGGCCACATCCTATATCGGCAATTCGTAAATTACCTCTACGAATTACGCTCAGAAATCTTTCAAAAACATCTGTTTGGAGAATCGTATCTTGAACTTGGAAAAAATGACGTGCAAAAAAGGCGTTAAGAAAAACTCGTAATGCGGCAGCAGTTGTCGGGTGCCGACGTTCCAATTTCGAGATTTCTCCCCCATTTGGAAGAGAGGCCATTTCAGATTTGAGAACTTCTTCAATGCCGGCACGCATTGTCCAGAGTTCATTCGGAGCTAACAGTTCTTTTACTTCTTTGAGCAACGATTCGCACATCATTCGATTTCCTTTCATCAAACAAATACTTCCAAATTCTCCAATGCAAAACACAGAATCCCCATATATAGGGCAATTAGTCAGTTTTGCGCTCAAATTTGGCCGAAAAAACAGCAGACTAAATCACTAAGTCTAGTATTGATAAAAAGATAAAATTTTTTATCTTTTTTCGAATTCATAGTTTCCATGTGACACTTTTGCGCTAATAGATATATTGGGGGTATAGGGATCAGACCTAAAATATGATAAGGATAAACTTATGGAGGACGAATAGCCGCCGCCATCCCTTTGGGAGGAATTTACGCTTGGTTAACTTTCGCAGTTTTTTTAACCCAATTTCCATTCAACAGGGCCTGTTACGCAAAAATGGATTTTTATGTGACTTCATAAATGTTTCGCTAACGTATAAAATTATCAGTCTTGGCCCCAAAGGCCCTGTTCTAACTTTGCGTATAACCAATACACAAGAAAAAGTGCGACACGTAGAGCCGCGTAAGCGAAATCGCACCAAAGGCAAATCAGATAAAATTAGGTGTAAACAATTAAACGCGTTTGTCCAATTCACGCTCAACCAATACAGGGGTTCTATTTCTTCTCAATCAAGAAGAGGAATTCACGGTGAGGCTCTTCGGCTTCACGAATCCAATCATTTGTCCATTTCATCCCCGCCATGACATTCTTCCTGTAGTCAATTTCTTCAATGACAAGAACTCTACCGCTCGAAGCAATGGCATCATTTAATTCTTCCGCAGTTGCCCTGCCACCGGAACTGTATGAAAGAATAATCCATCGGGAATTTACGCTCCTGAGTAGTTGCTCAATCGATTCGACGGCAATAAACCTGCCCGATGAGTTTCGCCGAAATTCCTCGAATACCGAGCCAGCTACTGTGTCTGAAGCATCGACTCTTCTATTCGCCTTACCAAAGAGTTGCGGCTTGTCGTGGAGGCATATCGTAGTCCACAGATGGTAATAGGACGCATATCGAACACGGGACGGTGGCATCTTCTCATTGTTCGAACCGTAAGGAGGGTCAAAATATGATAGATCAGTCTGAACTGAGGGCAATATATTGAAGATGTCGCCCCGCAGAACCTGATTATCCTCTGTCGTGGCGAAAACGGCTGGCACATTCAGAAGAAGGTCGTTATATGAGCGTGGCGACCAATCGTTAAGATATGACACATAGTGGCCCATTGTACTGTCAACTTTATCAAGCGCAAGAATAAGGCTTGTTAATGCAACGGCCTTGTCTACGGGAGGCAGAGAAAGGCGATCTATCTCATCACGTATGGCGTCAAGTTTTCTTGTATTCTTCACTTGCCATGGCTTTTTCAACCCATCCACTTGAGAGGATAATCCTCCATTTGGAAGGCCCCCGTAATACTGCGTAAACCAGCCATCCACAGGAGTCAAAGCGTTCAGGTGATTGATCAAATCTCGGTACTCCGAGGAACTTTTGTGATTCAGTAGGTAACAGGTACCGAACACATGCGACCATACGGCACAATCATTAGCGATCACCCGATAGCCACGCTTGGCGAACGCCTGCGACACCCTGCTTGTGCCGGAGAATCCATCAAACACGCTGCTCGCTGAAACCTTTTTGGCAAGATGTAAGATATGCGGCAACAATTTGAGTTTGGAGCCGGCATACTTGATGCCCTCTGTGTCTGGAGCATCCGTAACAATGTCGGGAAATAGTGCTAGTTCTTCCATCATTTTCTGATTCCGGCAATCTGCTTAAGTCGTACGATGTCTTCTTTGATCTTCTCAAGAGCTGATTCATGTCCAGCACTGGACGAAACAAGTGCGTGAGAAAACAGTTGAACAAGAATCTTGTTGTGCGAGTAATCGATCCATCCATTCGTTACGCTGTCAAAATAATTCAGCCCGTTCTTGGTGCTTGTCCATAGTCCGCGCTGTAGCGCATTTGCCGACGCACCACCGTATCTCACTTCGCATACGTATCTGTCGTTTTCATCGTAAAATCTATATACAGGGTGTTTTCTGCCCCGTCCTTCATTCACTCGGATGATGCGGGCTGTTTGCCGTTTTGCCCTCTCATAGTCAAAGACGAGAATATTGCAAAGCTGTTTCTTTTCGTTGTAAATCAAGGGAAGAACATTTATATGGCTGAATTCCTCAAACGCGGGGTCATTGAATATCTTCGCAATTTTCCCTTTTCCGATAACCTCGGCTGATTCTTGCTCAAGTCTTGGGAACATTCGCATATGTTTGTCTGTTGAGAGTTGCAGCGGACCGTCTCCGTAGGCTTTTAGACTTACGGGGAATTTGGCTTTTGTGACCTCATTGATGATGGTGATGTCCTCCTCGCGGGACTTGGCTCTGTAAAAGTCTTTGCCGACATGGATTGAGTGAAAGTCGTACATATACTGATTGATAAACTCAGCGATTGCGATTTCCGCGAGGTCGCCATGTGTTTTATTCCCGATCAGCCGCATGGTAAAAATGTTGCTTAGCGTCGTTGTAATGATGACTGGATATTTGCTAACCAGCAATTTTAACCTGCTGGTGAAGTCTCTGTACGGGTCATTCTGTTCCATTTTTTTCCTCTGACTTTTCTAAAAAGTAAATAGCCATTTTCCCCAGCCGCACCGGGTCCGTGTCCTATTTTTCTTCTCTGCATTTACTTATTCTTAAATCAATCTTCTTCTTCGCGCCTTTGCAGGCTTCCTATTTTCTAGTGCCTCGTTCCTGTTGCCTTTCTTCCTCTCTTCTGTCCCTATTTTTCAACCTGATCCGCATCAATCCGTCAAATCCGTCCCATCCGTGTTCTATTCTTCTCACCACTGACCACTTCTTTATCCTCCCTCCCCCGCAATACGCAATACAATATACGCATCACCCCTCTCTACCACGGCCCATCCAAAATGTCAATCAAAATCCCAACCCCCCACCGACTCACCCACCCTTCGCACCTTTCGCACTCTTCTAACCTCCCCCATCGGTCCGCCCTCTTCCCTTCCTCGCCCCCCGACCCCTGACTTCTCCCTCCTAGTGCCTAGTGCCTGTTGCCTATTGCCTTCTTTCGTAACATCAAAACTCATCAAAACATAGTACAAACATGGTACAAAGTAGGTACAAACATAGTGCAAACCGGGTACAAACCACATCACTTTTCATCAGAATTCATCCAAATTTCGCCGAATTTCGCACTTTTTTCTTACCTATCTTGCCTAATCGTTATAATCGTTACGCAAAAATAAGCACTTACATCAATTCCAACAACGTAAAATAAGCACTTACATCAATTCCCCGCCACCAAAATTAAGCACTTATGTTCATTCCCGCCGAACGAAAAATAAACACTTACATCAATTCAAAAACCAGCTTTTTAAATAGATTCCCCCGTTCCTGAAAATTATTGAACATGTCATAACTGGCACAGCCAGGCGATAACAGTACCACCATACCGTCCCTGGCGCAACCCCTGGCCGCTGCCACCGCCTGGGCCAAATCTTCCACCTGAACACATACCGGCAAAGCCTCATTTCGCCTGCGTTTTTCCTGTTCTATCGAACTCCTCAGTTTTTCACGAACCTGCCCAAGCAATACCACCGCTTCTACTGTCCCTGTTATTTTAACCGCCAGCTCGTCAAACGGCAGCTTCTTGTCATACCCGCCAAGGATTATCACTTTTTTCTCGGCAAACGAATCGACCGCCGCCAACACGCTCTGCGGCGTGGTCGCAATCGAATCGTTATAATACCGCACCCCTTCCAGCTCTCTGATAAATTCCAACCGATGTTCCAGCCCTTTGAACTTAACGAGCGCCTCCCTCGCAGCCTTCTCCTCTATTCCAAAAACTTTTCCTACCGCCAATGCCGCCGCCGCATTGAGTTGGTTGTGTTCGCCCGGTACGCGTAATTCTATTTTTGGCAGTGCGTCGCTTTGCCCTGCGCACTCTTGCGGATACCAAACAACCCGCCCCTTCGTTAATCCCTCCCAGCCGACAACTTCCTTATCCAGCCGATTCAAAACAGCGACATCCTTTTTGCCCTGATACCGCAAAATATGCTGTTTAGCCCTTATATACTCATCCATGCTTCCATGCCGGTCCAGATGATTCGGCGAAATATTAGTCACCACCGCCACCTGTGGACTGCGTTTCAACTCAGCCAGATCATAAAGCTGAAAACTGCTCAACTCTAAAACAACAACATCATCAGGCCCGATCCGACCTATTTCCGCCAGCAGGCTTTTATTACCGATATTACCGCCGACCCAAACCTTTTTCCCCACCCTCAAAACCTCACCGGTCATAGCCGTGGTCGTACTCTTGCCGTTACTGCCGGTGACTCCCACAATAGTCGCCGGGCAGTTGGCAAAAAAGATATTCATCTCCGCCGTAACGGCTGTCCCATGTTTACGGGCTATCTCCAGCCAGGGTGAATCCTTGGGTACCGCCGGATTGACTACGATTATATCGGCCTCGGCAAAATCTTTTTCCCGATGGCCTCCCAAATGAAATGTAATCGGCAGCCCTTCCAATTGTCTAAGGCTCTCGGCAAGTTTTTCCGGTCCGCTCAGGTCGGTAACGGTAACATCCGCTCCCTGCCCGGCCAAATAACGGCTGACTCCCACCCCGCCCGCGAACCTGCCCAATCCCATCACCAGCACCTTCCTGCCGGCCCAATCGTTATGTACAAGACCCTCATCCATGCTGCATTACTACCCCCAGGCCGGCAAAAACTGGACACAAAAAAATCTGCCCGGCGCATTGCTCTATACGACACATATTGTCTTTACTTAATCTACTCAAGCCAAACCTTTACGTTGATAACCATGCGTAACTACTTTATGGACACTTAGCTACAAGGCATAAGCACAACAGTGATGTTAGGACTACTAGCGCCTCATGCCTTGTGCCTTCAAACCTGACCGATTCGTTAGAATCGGTCAGCTTGAGTAATCTATTTATTTGCCGTCGCCGCGATCAGTTCATTTTTCATATTTATGCACGCTTGTTCGATACACTTTTCCCAGTTATCGCCGAACTGCTCAGCGTAACGAGGTTCATTGTACGCATAGATTATACTTCTGGAAGCGCTTATGATCGCGCCGGAGCCGTCTTCCTTACAGAACTCAAGGCAATCCGCTGCACTGGCGCCCTGGGCGCCATAGCCCGGCACCAGAAAAACAATGTGCGGATATTGCTCGCGCAACTTTTTAGCCTGCTCGGCCGCTGTGCCGCCCACCACCATTCCAATATTGCTGAATCCGGTTCGGCCGATACGTTGCGGTTCAGATGCCAGCGTTGCCACTTCCTGGGCCAACACCTCGAACCACTTCTTTCCCTCGGCGTTGGTGAAATCCTGCAGCACCGCTGCCGACGGATTACTGGCCCGCACCCAGACGAACAATCCTTTGCCATCCGCCACCGCCGCATCGGCGAACGGCCGGATCCCATCGAGACCGGCAAAACCATTAACCGTTATCGCGTCGGGAGATACGATTCCATCCGTATTAACGAATTGCGGGTTCTTCAGATGTGCCGATGCATACGCCTCGGCGGTTGAGCCAATGTCACCGCGTTTGACATCGCCGATCACCTCCAAGCCCAGTTCGTCCGCCTCCTGAATAAGCGAATAGTAGTTCTCCACGCCTTCCCAGTAATATTTCTCGAAAAAGGCGATGTTCAATTTAACTGCTGGTACCAAAGGACTTACAATCCTCAAAACTTTAGTACAAAATTCAAAGACCGCATCGAGCGACGCTTCCAGATCCATTTCGTCGTTAAGGTCTTTGCGTTCTGTAATTTGCCTGGGCAGCTTGGAATATACCGGATCAATACCTACGCACGCGCAGGTCCCTTTTGCATAAATAGCACCAGTCAAGCGGTCTGCAAAATGATTTGCCACGTTATTTGGTTCCTTCCATTATCAAGTTTACTTATAACGATCGAGTTTTACGGTTAAGTTTTGTCGTAATCCCTAACTATATGTGCATACGAGACAGAGTTCAAGAACTAATACCAATTTTAGTTACACTTTGCCACTTGGGCGGGTGTAACCCTTTATAGGCCAAGGGGTTGTAGAAATACAAACGGCTATGAAATTGCAGGGCGATTCTCCCTGTACGGGCGCAATAATCGGGTTCGGGCCAGGCGGCCTGAGTAATTTTCAACACCAGATCGTAATGGTCAATCAAGCGAAATTCGGGCAATTTTCAATACCAGACCGTAACAATCAAGTGAGGTTCGGATTTTTTACCCTCGACCACACCGACCGTGGCATTGGTGAACTTCACTTCAATATCAGGATTCTGGTCGATCCAGCTATTGATCTGGTCATCCATGTAGCTCATAGCATTTGCTGCCAACCTGGTATGGAAAGTGCGAACCCGTGTTGCTCCTTTGTCGCTTTTGATCAGAGGACGTTTGAATTCGTATTGACCGGTCACCAGTTTGGAATCGGTCTCAAAGGTGCGAATCTGCGTAGAAACCATATCTCCCGAAGCGTAAGACTTTTCTGTTTCTTCTTCTATCTGCAGCGGCTCCGGCCCTTCCTCCGGGGCCGGCACACGTTCGGGAAAACGACAGTTCGGACACTGCAGCAGTTCACCTTTCATAGATTCCGGTGCTTCCATGGCTTCATTACATTTAGAGCATGTAAACTTGATCATGAATTTACCTCCTGCTTGAATCCAGTCAAATCAAACTCCTATCGCCTTATTATCGCCCATAACTCTCCATCGGCAAGCAAAATCCACCGTACCCGCCACTGGTTGGGATTACAGGTAAAACCATAGGTTTTGTGCGGACAAACGACAATGGCTCGGCAGCACTAACACGGGGATTCTTGTTTTTTTGATTGTTGACACCACCACTGCTATAATAGTTGGCGGATTCAACTGACAAGTGCAACTGATGCTAACTGACTATGCTCATATTGGATATAGTTTGTTCGATGTACCTGTAATGTGCGTTAATGTCGAGACCATCAGGGGATTTTGGCAATGCGATACAAATTGGCTGTGCGTATCGGCAAAACGATTCTCATAATAGTGTTAGCGGGTTGTGCCGGCCTGACTGCCTGCAAGAAAAGTCCCGTGCCTTCAGAAAAACCGACCCGCGAACGGATAGGCTCTCAAACCGATGCGGATAAGCCCGGGGCCGTACAATCCACCGGACCTGAGCAGTCTGGTTCCGTCTCGCCGGAGCATTTGGCCCTGCCACCTGACGGCGACTGGCCTCGCCCACGTTCTCACGAACGTCTCGACCAGCGTCGCCAGATGGTCGAATGTATTCGCGATGTGCACGGTCTTTATGATCCCAACGTACTCAATGCCTTGCTCAATGTCCCCCGCCACTGGTTTGTACCCGACCAGCAGCTCCCCTTTGCCTATGCTGATATGCCGCTGTTGATCGGTCACGACCAGACAATATCACAGCCCTTCATAGTGGCCTATATGACCAGTGCACTGAAACTGGACCGTAACAAAAAAGTATTGGAAATAGGAACCGGTTCCGGCTATCAGGCCGCCGTGCTCAACGAGTTCACCCCCCACGTTTACAGCATAGAGATTGTCGAACCGTTAGCCCGAACCGCGGCCGAAACGTTAAAGACCCACGGCTATGCAACCGTGAACCTGAAAATCGGCGACGGTTATGAAGGCTGGCCGGAGCACCAGCCTTTCGATACGATTATTGTTACCTGTGCCCCGGATCATATTCCCCCTGCCCTTATTGAGCAACTCAAGCCCGGAGGTAAGATGATTATCCCGGTCGGCGGCGCATTTAGCGTTCAACATCTGATCCTTGTCAGTAAAGACCAGCGGGGCGAGGTGCTCAGTAAATCCCTGATACCGGTCCGCTTCGTACCCCTGATCCGCAAATAACGGATTCAAGCTCCGATACTCTCTGTCATAAGTCCTTAAAACCCAACAAATTACAGTTTTCAGCATATTGCCGCGTCCAAACTTGCGCTGTGATCTGTGTCATTTTTACCCAATGGCAGGCAGGCTATCTATCGCCAATCTCTGCCGTTCCATCAACAATCCAGTGTAATACTTCTCGTTAACTTCGGCCGATACGTGACCCATTATTTGCATAGCGGTTTCCTGAGTAACCCCGCCATTTTGCAGCAAGGTATTGCAGGTTTTTCGCAAATCATGCAGCGTACACGAATCAATTCCAGACTGTTTGACCAACTCCACAAAATCTTTGCCGACGGCATAATAGAATGATTTTGGGTCTGTGAACACAAAGTCATTCAGCCTGTCTTGAGCCAATTTAGCCAGCAACTCGGCCGTTTCCCTTCGCAGAGCAATGGTTCTGTTTTGCCTCGTTTTGGTTCTGTGTATGCCTTCACGGGATACAACGTTAAGCCTGTACTGTTCGACATCGATATCCGCCCATTGCAAATAGCAGATTTCCCCTTTTCGCAGGCCGTGGTAATAGGCCAGGCTGATAACCGCCTTCATTGGTAACCCGGCCAAATTCATTACCGCCGTCACTTCGCCCGTTTCCAAGACTCTCACGGCTTTACGCTCTGTCCGAAGACACAACCGGTGCTGGCCGATCAACTTGTTATTTTCAACAAGCCTATCCCGCATAGCATAACTCAGGGCCGATCTGATCGTTCTAATAAATTTGTTAACTGTAGTTGCCCGATACCCTTCGTCAAGCAACGCCAAACGGAAACATCTTATCATCGGCGGATCAATATCTACCGGCCTGGCTGGCTTGCACACGCGCCCCAGGACATTCAAAGCCTCTCCATGACTTACTACCGTTTTGGGTGAAATATCAATATCGGGAGAATTGCGCAAGTTCTCCAGATGCCGCTCCACCCAGTCCCTATAGCTGATCTTCACAGGTGCAAAATAATCATTGCTCTCAAGGTCACGTCTCAGCTTTGCCTTGTAAACCCTGGCATCCTCTAACCGCCCAAACGTCTTGCCACGGTTCCTACCACTGCCAGGCTCCAACCAACGTACAACAAAACGCAGCCCACGTTTGCCTTTTCGCTTTACTACCCATACGCTACTACCCATTATTCAAAGCTCCTTTCTGTTGTGTAGCGCAACACGGTACAACACTGGTCGCGATTAGAGCCTCCAAGTCCCCAAGAGTAAAACGAATTTTCCCAGCGATTTTTCGCCGTGGCAGTGCCCCCTTCCGCAACAGCCAGGCAATCGACCCTTCCGGTACCCGCAGTATCTCGGCCGCCTCGGCCTTTGTGAAAAGGATTTTTGGCAGTTCAGCGGCCACCGGTACCCTTCCCCAAATTGTCTAATAGTTTATGGATCGCATTGTCAGACGCCTCCAGCAACTCCACGGCCCGCGCATAGCTGCCGTCGGCAAGCGCATGACCGGCGGTGTCCAGGACGCCCCGTATTGACGCGATTTCAGATTGATTGTTTACCATAAGTTCATAATCAGTCACGTCACGATCCTTTTCGACAATTGCCCCGGCCGTGAGTGACTACGGCCGGGGCGTTGTGTTTACCGTCGAAATTTATATTCTGACATACCAAAATCGACGCTATCTTTTCGCACAATGGGTGCTTCGTGCGATTATCTTCAGGGCCTCGGTTGCCCAAAGGCCCCATTGTGGTACAGAAGTTTTAATACAGACGCATCAAGACAAAGTGTTTTTTGTCGCAAATTGCCAAAGACCAAACCCAACATTTCCGACTTTTTTGACGCCGAAAAGTTGCTTATTGTTTTGCGTCTCATATTCAGAACCGGCCCCGATAATCTGAATGGTCAGCGCCTCTTCCTCCTGAAGAATAAACGGTTTGGTCACCCCGTCGGTTCGGAACACTGCAAAGTCAGTGGTCCATGCGTTCAGCCGCGGATTCAAGACGTGAGAAACTTTATAATCTTGGGACTGTGCCAACGGGTTATCCACGTTCCCCGCGACAACTTTTTGTGTTACAGCCGCCATGAACGATGGAGCCAATCCCTTGCCGGTCATCACCGTAAACTCGCGCGCCTCTTCACACATCGGCTCGCCCTGGTCATCGAGATAACCCAACATATAACCAATAACGCCCAGGACCGCCATCGCCGCTTCCAGGGCCGTCGGCGCGGTTGCTGTCGTCACGTCCAGGGCAGGCACTTCGGTGGCAGTCAGTAGATTTTTCTGAACGCCGCTGTCCCCTTCACTGTGGTCAGTATCAAAGAAATACTGACCATCGTACGCCAGCCCGCTTGTATTGCCAGACCCATTCAATATGAGGGTGGAGAGCAGCTTTCTCTCCAGTGTTAAAGACCGCCGTGCCAGGTCAGCAATACGAAGGTCGATCTGGCTGGTCTTATCGCGCCGAATATCATCGGTCAGAAATTCCAGCGTTGACTCCCATGTCTTATTGACAATAGTCAGCCCGTTTTCGGTAAGTCCTTTGGCAATCCGCTCCCCAACCCATTCCCGCATAGCCGGGGACGCCGTAAGCCACTTATACGTTTCAGACGCCTGGTCAGAACCAGTTTTCATCCCGATCCTCTGCGACCAATCAAGCCGTGCCGCATCTTCCAGCGCCACGAAAAAACTCTGCACATCCCGTCGTCCAAGCCCGCTCGCTCCCATTTTTTTAATCTCCAAAAATATCGGCATAAAGCCATTGTTACAATTTTACAAAAATAGCGACGCGACCATCCGCAGCCGCCTTTTCACTTTTAGAAAACCCTTCCCTTGCCAACCGTTCGCTACCGCCGGCCAGGGCGATCAATCGATCACGTTCAGTATCCGGCAGCCCCTCAAAAACCTCATCGCTTTTTTTTGACATTGCAATAACTCCCGTTCCGCCGGTCGCCGGCGGCGTAAATCCACTTAATTTTTTATCCGGCTTTGCCACCGGCCGTGGTGCCATAATCCCGCCAATTTCAACAGAACCGCCAAAGCAAACTATATACGCTTCGGGCGGAACCTTTGACAAATCACCGTTGAACATTTCGATGTTTTTTGCCATAATCAAAACTCGCTATCAACCCCCGGCCCGGAAACCCACCACCCTTGCTCGCCCATATCCTGAAACGCGAAATCCGGCACCTGATTTTTCGCACTGACAAAAGCTCGATATAGTTTACAAGCCAGGTCCAAATCCCCCGCCTGCACCTCCTCGCATTGCATCAAAAGTGGATGGTCCGGATCGTTTTTCATCTCCTGGACAAACCGGCCAACAATTGACTCGGAAACAAAGCTCGAATAATAAAATTTCTTTGCAAGGTGGTGTAAATCACACGCCGGGCACTTGGCCCGATCCATGTCTCCCCGGATATCACAAAGCATCGCTGCGAGTGGTAGCGGTACAAGACTCTGCCGAAGTATTTCACTCACAGACACATCCAGGACCTCGGCCATCAATCTCACTCCAGCACCCTCACCGTCAACAGCCCTCAACGATAAAGTTTCAACTTCTTGCCTTTCCGCCATCGTTTCACTCCTATAATAAAGCATTATCAATATATTTAATCTTACTCTCCATGAAATATAGCCGCTAACAAAATAAAGTCAACATAAAAAAACCAACAAGCCCTTTTTCCCTTACCCATTTTAACATTTAACTCCCGATAATAACTGAATTTACGCAAATGAGAATTTTATTAAAGATTTTTTTATTTTTGCGGTAAATCGCCCTGTTATTCAGTTGTTGCCAGCTTGCAAAACGCGGATATCGCGAAGCTGACCAATCCCCACTTTTTGCAGGCCGCCACTTGTGTACAGTTGAATTTCCCCGATTCCCATAATCACCGAACCCCTCTGAATTGCACCAAAAGCATCGGGCGGATTTTTTATCCAAAGGTGATCGACCGGCAGAACCTCTCCGTTGAAAATAGTGGCGTTTTTGAGTAGTACAGTCCTCACACAGTTTTTCGGATCAATTCCAAATTTTGCGAACCGACCGATCAAAAGTTGTTCAGTGCCAACGTATGGCATCCAACTTGCCCGCTCAATTTCAGGTGATTCCGGCGTCCCCGCCTCTGCCAGCCGCTCCAAAACATGGCCGATCCGGTCCAACAGCCAATCAGCCACCTCGGTATGTTTTTTCGCATAAAGCTCCTTGGCCGTAACGGCAAAACAAGCCAACTCCTTGGCAACCCCCGGCATTTTCTCCACTACATTCGACATGTCAAAACCTTGATTTTCCATGGTCTTGTACCTCCAGGAAAAAAGAGGCCGCTGCCGGGTACAAGACGCGATTCCCGTGGGAAAGGCGGACCGACAGCGGCCAAACTCAATTGTTCTCTGATTCCAGGAATCACGTCTTGTATTTGCGATTATGTCCCCCCGACCCCGCCCGTCAAGAGAAAAAATAAAAAGAATTTCAGATATGCCCAGAACCCCCCAGGACCCCCCAGGGCGGCCGCCACTCAAAAACAGGTAAAATCACCCTACCCCGCCCACCGGTCCCCCGCCTTACCCTATTCTCGCAAGTTTCTTATTATATATTGGCATCGAGATTCATCGACGGCCGCCCCCCTCGGCCCCCTTGAGCATCGAGCTTGCCTGGCATTTGTTTCATGGTATGGTTCAACTCTTTAACCGCCTCGATCAGTTCCTTTGTTTCCGGTCCCAGCAACTCCTGCATCTTTTCCGGGTGTTTTAGATACTTATCAAGTTCCAGAACACCTTTGGGACCCATCCCATAACCTATACTCGCCGCCACGTCGTAATCCGCTCCGACGTACCGATAAGCCTGATATACCATTTTCCCAAAATCTCGCGTAAACTTCGACCGGCCCTGCTTAGCCATTATTGCATCCATAACGGCCGTTACTTGCTCATCGCGCACTGCATCATCGGCCAGCGATTCATGTTTTACCCGCTCTCCAACGGCCACGGCCTTATCGATCCCAACGGTTTGTTTTGCAAGCCGGTCCTTACCAACAAGCTCCTTAGACTGCTCAAAAATGTTTTCTACCTGTGCCTTCTTGATAACCGTCTGCAATTCCCCGGCAAAATAACGATCAATCACCGGTTGTATTGCCGTTGCTTGCGACTCAAAAACCGCCTTAACCATAGCAGGATCGCGCAGCATTTCCATGCGCTCCGTTGGCCCTGCGCCATAAAACGCCTTTTGCTGGAGCTGCACCGCCCCCTTGCCTTTGACCGCCTTATCCTCTGTAAGTTTTTGAATAATGCCTGTAGCGCCTTCCGCTCCCTGTCCCGCATAAAAACTCGACAAGACAAGTGCCAGTCCTTCTTCAGCGCCGCCCAAATCGCTCGCTGCAAATCGTTTGATTACTTTCAGACCCGCCTCATTAAACGTGCCGCCATACCTGCCCAAAAGCTCGCGGGTAACCTTCGTCATATCGGCCAGATCATCAAGACTTTTATCAACAAACAGCCCGGCAAATTCTCCCATCGTTTGCCCAAACTCGACAGGCTTATCCCCGGCAAGCCGCGCCTCCAGGGCCTTCTTGAATACAGGAAACATCGTTTCAAAATCCGCCGCCGGCATTGCCCCGCCAACGGACTCATAGACTTGAGATGCTTCCTGCATACCTAGCCCGCCGGTTGCATTCTTTTCGACATACTCACGAATTTTTGTCAGGTTAGCCAAATCGCCGCGGCCGCTTACAACCTCTGTCAGAGTTTTGCCCAGTTTTATCGCCCCCGCCGCAACCTCTGCCTGCTCTGCTTTCCATGAAGCATAAGCCGCTTTGGCAACTCCCACCGCTGCGGCAACAGAAACCAACTGCGTCACCACATTCTTAAAACCAGTTACATGACTATCAGTAGCCATTTTGCCTTCGCGCGTCATTTGTTTTGTGCCGTCTGTAACCCGCTGCTGTGCATCCCGTACCTGTAGAAACGCCTGGACAGCCTTTGCCTCTTCCGCCTCTAACGTAAATTTTGCCGTTGCCATATTATTACCCTCGTATTGTTGTAGTCGAGTGATCCTGATTGGCTTTGATCCGCTCGACAATGTTCGCAGCCGTAAACTCTGCCAATTGTTGCGCCTCTTCCCTGGTTATCGCTGTTAGTTCCCTTTGTAAATCCGGGTAACCCGGCCGCCTTATACTCAATTGCCTTGGTCCGCTCATTACCCCATGCGCCCTCTTCCCTGTTTTAAGTGCGCTCACTCGAATTACCCGTGACACTTCACGTCGCATTCGACCGGAATGGACAAGCGGCAATAGTGCATCACGCCTGCCGGTCCTGGCAATGCCTTCCTTGCGATTCATAGTTGAGATAGCCCGCTTGGAATAATTATATTTTTGCGAAGCTCCTGGTCTGAAGTGGCCAGGCAAAAACTTATTATGCCACAATTCTATCGCCTCCAGCATAGCCGGCCTTGTAAGTTTATCCCCAAAATCATCTTTTGCCTTCAGAATATCAGCCGGCATCCCGATTGATGTTATGGTTACTTTTGTAATCATGCACTAAACTCGCTCTCAAAAAGCCTTACATCGGTAAAAGTCGGATCATAATTTTCAACTGCACCGGCTCGCCAGATTAACCAGGTCAACAGCCTACGTGGAATTACTTTTTTTTTTCATTTTGCGCGGCTACTATCTTCCACATCGAAGGCACATCCAACACGGCTTGCAGACTCTCGCGGAGCGTCTCATCGTTCCATAACAGCAGGCAGTTAGCCTCCATCCATCCCACCCGGTAATTAAGACCCAAAAAGAAGGTCGCCATCTTCACCTGCTGCGCACCGGTCATCTTAGGCGATGGCGCCTCTTTTCCCTCCGCCTGCTCTGCCAGGGCGGTATAAAAATCTTCACGTAGCAGCTCCGACAAATCACGGACCGGCGCAAACCGCTCCAGGGGTACCCTCGTAACCTCCCCTTTGGCGTTGACAACCATAGTTTTCGGAAGGTATCTCTCGCATGGAATTAACCAAGGGTGTCCATCCCCCAGCGTAACTATATGCCCGTCAAGCACTTGCCGCCTGACCAGGTCCGCCGGCCCTGGTGGATTATTCGTTTCCCACCCGATCCACAACTGCTCATCGATCTTTTCCCACCTCTGCTTTTCCGGGTAATATCCCACCCTCGGCTCACTGCCGCCAGCGGCCAGGTCGCTTTGAGCAACCGCGCAT
This sequence comes from uncultured Pirellulales bacterium, assembly GCA_964537505.1. Classification (GTDB taxonomy): domain Bacteria; phylum Planctomycetota; class Phycisphaerae; order Sedimentisphaerales; family SM23-30; genus DAINBT01. The sequence goes on along the minus strand of CAZICK010000034.1, from coordinate 2,652 downwards.
ATTACCCCTGTACCAGGTATCTTCTCCCTGCCAAGATAGGCGCTTTGTGAAAATGTAGCCCCTGCCAGATAATCCATCTTCATCGCCGCCAACTGATCACCCGTCGGCGCATTTTTCAAACCCATAAAACAATATAAAAACCCTGCCATAATCTTGTCCTTTCATTGCCGTTTTTGCCATAAATCACCGTTTGCACACTTTTTATCGCATAAAATGATCGCGCGCGTACAGAAACAAACTGGTTACAAATCTCTCGGTCGCCAACTTCTACCACCTCCAAACGGCGGCAAGCCCCAAAAAAATGTTTGCATACAAAAACACCGTGCCATACTTTGACTCGATCTTCTTGACGGCCGCTGGGTAGGACCCAAGCACTACCCCACCCGCTTGATCGGATATTTTTTCTTTACCCTCGACACCCACACGCTCAGGGGATTGCGCAGAGTAGCCGACCGGTTCAGGAGCTGGTGAGCTTCTCGCAGCAGCCAACGTAGCCCATTCTCTCCATCCTGAAGATACGCTCTCTCCAGAAAATTAGTTACGGTTGTTATATCCGCTCGGCCTTGTGGGGTAGGTGCTCGAAGCTGCACAAACACATCCTCAAACTCTGTCAACATATCAGCAACCGGATCACCTGACAGACTTGGCGGATCTGTTGCTGATTGCTCTGCAACCGGATCGCCCTGGCTGGCTGTGCTGACCTCCAAGTCAGGCTGATACGCTTTAAGCATATCAGACAATGTTTGCCAAGCCTTTGTACGTTGCTTTTCAATTGCCTTTTTTGTACAGCCGATGTTCACAGCACTATCACCAGCAACCTTGCCACTCATATAGTCCTCTACAACCGCCCGCGGTAACGTCGGCAGTTTTGCCAGGGCGTCATGGAATGCCTTCACAATATTTTCTTGATCCTTTCGATCAGACAACGCCTGGAGATATTTGCCCTGGGCTTGGTGCCTCTCGACATCGCACCGGATACGTGACCCAAATACCATCGACAAAACTACAATTTCTCGACTTACGTTTCCCATATCAACTGACCATCCTTCTCGGCGAATTGGTTACAGGCCCCGGCTGAGCTGCGATCCGCTCTCTTATTTCCCTCAAAATTTTTATCTCAGCTTCACGGCCCTTTTGCACAAAAACACTCCCGGCGATCTCCCGTCTTTTTTCCTCATCGGCCGCCGCGGCCTGCTTTCGTTTTGCCTCGACCACCGCCGCCTTTTGGGCGGCGGTAGGTTTTTTGAGTATCACGCCACGAATAAGCCCTGGCGTTTTAGCGACCGGCCCCACTTCTTGAATCGCCCTGGTAATCGTCTGGTCATCGTGAGTCCTACACAGTTTAGCCATAATCTCAAACACAACGGAGCGATCCCAGGACCGGCCTTTGTCCGCGGCAACTTGCAAGGCATGGCGGGTATGTCGGTTTGCCCTGGCGGTCACCTTTTGGCTCTGCCCAAGAGACGCGACCTCGTCGCTTTGATTGCCAGTCCCCCCCGCCGAAACTCCGAGAGACGAAATGCCGGGATCCTCCGAAATAGCCGAAATGTCGATAACCGAAGTAACGGGGGGACTGGCAATCAAACCTTCCGAATTCTTCTCCGAATCCGAAATTGACAAGCAACCCCTGTTTGTTGTTCTATTCCCTTGGGAATACTTAGTTGCGCTCCCGGCCGTTTCCCCTTGTTTTTCGGCTGTTTTCGCAGTTTCCAGCCCAGTATCGGCGGTTTTAGAGCTTTCAGCCGCCAAAGGTTCAGGAGCGCTAAATTGAGTCTCAGGAGCGCTAGCAAAATCAGGGCGATACGCAACCGCCCCGGCTGGTATCTCCACAACTTCATATAGAGCTGACTGCCGGCCTTGTCCTTGCCGGATCACTTCGATCAATCCCAGGGCAACCAACTCAGCCAGGGCCGGCTTAACTGTACTATGTCCGATCCCTGCAAGCGTAGCAATTGCCCGCTGGCCAGGCCACGCCTTACCTGACCGGCCTTTGTGTCTTATTATAACCAGATATGCTTTCAGGGCGGCATGGCTCAGCCTGACAAGGTACCCGTTGTCCACAAGCCAATCGTAAACTTGTCCAAAGGTGGGTTCTCCTGTCCTGGTAACCCGGACCACCGGAGCACCGGTAACCTCTAAGAGTGAACCCCGCTCAGCTAATTTTCTGACTGCGTTTGCCATTTTCAAAAAATCCCTTCTAGCGCAGAAAATTTTCCAAAAAAAGTGTTGACAGACAGAAAAGCCCTGATATGATCTGAATCTGATGTTTGATCATATCGATCTTTTCCACCGCCGGCTGTGAGTAGCAGTCGGCTTTTTTTGTCTCCACTAGGAAAACTGTGCTGTGATCTGTGCTGCGCTGTAACACGTTTCAGTACGTTTCCAGTTACATCACAACACAAGAAAACGCAGTTTTTGAAATGCTAAGGGACTGTAACGACCTTTGAACAAAGGCTCAGATAGGACCCCTGATCCGAAGATAGCGGTACAACCAGCCGAGCTGTGCTCCTAAGAAACTAAAAAAACCGTTTCGATATAATGTTGCCTATAAGTGCTTTGATAGAAACATGTTACCTTGAATATTACTAGAATTTAGTTTTTTAGGCTCCTCATAAGAATCTGTACATGGATATGCCAAAAAATGACTGGTTT
>CAZICK010000033.1:0-38290 GCA_964537505.1 uncultured Pirellulales bacterium | reverse complement strand
CCCACAACGAAAAATAAGGAGTTACATCAATTCCCAACCACCAAAAATAAGCACTTACATCAATTCCCCGACACCAAAAATAAGCACTTACAAACACACATTTCCCCCCCCATCGCGCCCGCCGCCATCTTCCGGCTTCTGTGTTTTTTGCCGTTTCGCAGCGAAAAAATCCTGTAAGATTTCCCGGCAGGGTTGGGCCATAAAACCCGAAACTACTTCCACTTGGTGATTTAACCTCTTGTCATTAACAATGTTATATAATGTTTCGCAGGCCCCGGCCTTGGGATCAGCCGGACCGTAAACCAACCGATCAATACGGGCCAACACCAACGCCCCGGCACACATCGCACAAGGTTCAAGTGTAACATACATAGTGCAACCACAAAGACGCCAACTCGACAGATACGCCGCCGCCTGCGTCAACGCAATCATCTCGGCATGCGCAGTCGGATCGGAAAGCCGCTCACGCTGATTATGAGCACGACCTATAATCTTAGCTTTGTGAACGATCACAGCGCCAATGGGTATTTCACCGTCTTCGGCGGCAGCGGCGGCTTCCCGCAAAGCGACCGTCATGAAACGGGCGTCATCGTTCAAGTCCAAGGCTGGAATATCCAGTTGAGATTTCATCACTGTGTAATCATAATTGGCAATTGCAGAGGCGTCAAGATGGGTAAGAAATTGAGAAAAAATAGGTGATGGGTTGGATTGGGGGGATAATTTGCTTGATAGGGGTGGGTGGGATTTGGTGCTATGGTATTTATGTGGGGTGAGGTTGGTTCCCCGCAAAGGAAGAGTGTATGATTAACTGGTTTGTACGAAAATAGTCCAGGAGAAGGTCTGATGCGGCGAGGAAGATCGAGATCGATAATGGGCTTGGTGGTAGTGTTGGTTTTGTCGGCGGGGATGGCAGTTAGCTCGGCTCTGGCTGAGACTATCTATGTCAAGGAGGGCGGCACGGGCAGCCGATACCAAACCTTTCAGATGATAAATGGCGTAGCTATTTACGGCGGATTTGCGACTACGAGTAATCCGGCGCGGGAAGATCGCGACCCAGATACATATCTTACTATTCTCAGCGGCGATCTTAATGGAGACGATGATTCCGGCGGAGACGACAGCGATAACTGTTATCACGTATTCTATCATCCAGATGGTACTAATCTGGATACAACTGCCATACTTGACGGCGTTAGCATTACCGCCGGCAATGCTGACAATACTGACTGGCCCTATTCACACTTCCACGGCGGCGGGAGGATATCCCTGAATTGGTTCAATGCTACCTTGTTCGCGAATTGATCAATCTGATCGAACGAGCCATGCTGTTGGCCGTTGGAGATGTCATCACCAAGGACGACTTGCCGGGCCTGGTTGATGAGCAACGTACCTTGGCCGCCGCCTTTTTGTCTTCGCCGTCAAAAGGTATAAGTTCTCGCATAATCCGAAAGATCAATGTGTGGTTTCTCAGATGTAGTCAGTTCGAATCCGATGCCGCCTTGGCATTAACAAGGTCGCCGGAAGAACATCAGGTAACAATTTTCCAGAAAAACACGAGATAGGCTTACGGTATTTAACGGCCATGCTTTCGTATATTTTACTTGCTATCGGATTTATACTTCTCTTTGCCGGCGCCGGCTGGCTGGTTGATGGCGCTTCATCCCTGGCCCGACGGTTACATGTTTCCGATCTGGTGATTGGGCTGACCGTTGTCGCCTTTGGCACTTCCACCCCGGAATTATTTGTCAACCTCAGCGCCAGCCTCCAAGGGAATGCGGCGATTGCCATAGGTAATATTGTAGGGAGCAACATTTTCAATATCCTCGTCATTTTAGGGATATCGGCGATTATTTATCCCTTGGCCGTGACGAGGGGGACCGTCTGGAAGGAAATCCCCTTAACCTTACTGGCGGTGGTACTTATCGTGTTTTTTGGTACTTTTGGGACTGGTCTGCTTGTGCATCGGAGGCAATTGGGTCGTACATGGTGCGATAGTCCTGGCGGCCAAATTAGGCCTCAGCCAGTCGGTAATTGGATTGACCCTGGTAGCGGCGGGTACTTCACTTTCCGAGTTGGCCACCTCAACCATGGCGGCATACCGAAAAAACGCCGAGATTGCAGTGGGGAACATAGTCGGCTCTAACATCTTTAACGTCTTTTTCATTCTCGGGACCAGCTCGCTGATAAAACCCCTGCCTCTGGCGAAAACAGACAATATTGATATCGGCGTCGCTATCCTCGCCAGCCTGTTGCTGTTTCTGGCTATGTTCACCGGCAGAAGACGCCTGCTCGATCGATGGGAAGGTGTTATATTTCTGAGCGTATATGTTGCTTACATGATATACTTAATCCATAGAGGATAACTTTAATGTCCCGGAAACACTTCACTTTTATAGGGGGGAGGAATGAAATTGTATTTGGGGGATGGGGGGTGATCTGTGGGGTGAGGAGTCGTGGTGGAAGTGTGTTTTGGCGGGTGTGAGTGGGCGTCAGCCCGTGGAAACGGCATAACTTGTGGGATAACAGGGGTTTGTGGCGTCTTTTTGAGGAATATGTGACATTTTAGTCTCTTGCCAGGCGTCAGCGTCAAAAAAGTAGGCGGCGGGGCGTCAGCGGTACTTTTTGGTTGGGGTTTGGCGGTTTTTGGGTTGTTTAGGGGGTTTTTTGTTGGATTGCGGTTGGTTGGATGTGGGAGTTGTCTGTTAAATGAGTATTGGTATGGTTTTTTTATTGACAAAAGGGGGTCTCCCAGAGACAATTAGTTTGAGAGCACGCAGGCATAGAAACTTGTCAGATTGTGGGCGATGTGTTGCCTTTGACGGTTGATGTTGTTGCTAGTTCAAGGCGGGTACATGGAGGCCTGCCAGCTTGTCGTGCTTGCCTGCTTACCCACGCGGTTGACTGACTACATGCCAAACAAAGAAGCGTTTACAACAATACCTTACCCTCTCAAGGAGGTGGCATAGCCACTTTTTATGTTCCATAAGGCTGGCAAAGGACCGCTCCCGTTGGTCGCTCGCTGGAATGGCAAAATCACGAAATTAAAGAAGTTTTAACATAGGAGGTGGCATGGCCACTTTTTATGTTCCATAAGGCTGGCAAAGGACCGCTCCCGTTGGTCGCTCGCTGGAATGGCAAAATCACGAAATTAAAGAAGTTTTAACATAGGAGAACCGATAGTGAATCGTCTATTACGCAGAATTCGCCGTCGTCGTAAAGCCAATAGCCTTTTTGATCGATTGCTCGGCGTCCGTTCGCGCGTTCGCGGCAGCCTGCTGGCAGAACAGTTGGAAAGCCGTTTTATGCTGACCACGCTGATGCTGCCGATGGGCGAGACAATACCGACAAGATTTGTTTACGCCGACGCGGAAGAGTTCGATCCTGACACCCCTATTTATAACGTAATCAATATCGGGACGATTTCCGGAGAGGGACCGAGTCAGGATGTGACGGTTGAGATTCTCGATTATCAGGGTGAGGATATTGGTGGTTACTATACCGTCGGAGGCGCGGCGGATCCGATTACGCTCTATGGCGGACCAGGTGGCGGGCCGATAATAGATGAGATTCCGTCGGATGTGCTTGGTGGACTGGGCTATGAGATAAATGCCCTGGCGACGAATTCGAGCGGCATCACATACGGGCTGACCGCCGGTGGTTTGCTGGTTCGGATTGATACGGTCACCGGTACGATAGACGTGGTTATAGGGGATATAGTAGATACGGACAATCCAGCTACACAGTTCGCGGTTCCTCTTGATGGATTTGAGTCGGCTAGTTTTGGTCACAGCGCCAGCGGTGAAGATGTGCTGTACGCGGTGGTGACGGCCCCGACGAGCTTCAACACCCAGGGTCAGCCGTTGCCAGGTTCTTACGAATCGGTTTTGATATCGATAGACCTGAAGACCGCAGAGGCCGAGGCGGTTGGTAAGGATTCTCTGGGGCGGGCAAGTTATGATATGAGTCAGGTATTGCTCGGTGGGGCGAGTATGGAGATTTCGACGATTGTTTACAGCCAGGAACCTGGCGTCAACCCGGTTGGCGGGACGGATGAGCCGGTGTTTTTGGGGTATGATCTCGTCAGTCGTTCGTTTGTAACGATCGCGGTCGATGAGTCGGATACTTCGGATGGGGTCTTGGTAGTAACTGGCAGCCGGGCTACTGTGGATGAAGAGGACGCAGTGGTGGCAGGTTTGATGTACGATAACCAGGGTCGGTTGTTCGGTCTTTATCACACTGGTACGGTTGATGACTTCGCTGACGGGAAACTGGTATTGGTGTATCTGAATGCCCCGGTGGACGATCGTTTTGTGGATGTGATCGAATATGGTCAGAATCCCGACGAAGAGGATATATTGCTTACCGGCATGTCGTTTGACTCGCTGAACGAGATGGGCTATGCGACAGATCCGAATACAGGAACGCTTTATCAGGTTAACGTTTCTCGTCTGGTGCCGGATCCGGAGAATCCGGACGAGTTTATCGTTGAGGGTCTGGTGGATGTCTATTCGGTGTACATAGCGCAGAGTACACCTGATGTGTATATTACCTTTATGCGTTATGAAGTGACTCCGACCGGTATTATTTGGACACCGACAGGTGGCGAGCCGGCGTACCTGTTCACCGACGAAGACAATGTGAATATTTTTACGCCTGAGGAGGCCGGCGGGGTGATGATTGGTACGGTTCCGGGCTACATTCCAGGTGACCCCGATCTTCACTGGGTGGGCGAGGAAAGTTTCTTTGACCCATCTATCCTGGTTGCGAACCCGGGGCCGAAGGGGGTGTATCCGGGCGGCGCGTTTCGGCCTGGTATAGTTCTGGCGGCGGATAGTGGTGGCAGTCCTCAGGATATCGGTAAGATTCAGGTGGGCGGCGCTGTTTTCGGTGATGTGGTTATTAATTGCAGCATAGATACGTTTTATGCCGGTTTTCTGGCTACGAACCAGTTTGATGTGAAGGGTGAGCTTAACCAGTTGGTTTCCGGCACGCAGGCGGGCGGGATTAAGGAGTCTGACGATAGCTGGACACCGGTGAATTCCAGTAAGTATGGCGGGCCTGGTATTACACCACTTGTGGATGTTCAGGGTCAGATGGGCAGTTTCTATAGTAATGATGACTGGGGGTTGCCTGTTCGTGTTCATGGTCGCAGCGATGCGCCGCAATTTCCCGGGGTGCTGGATGTTTATGGTGGCTACTACGTTCGGACGGCTCGTGAGATCGAACGCCAAATGGGTAGTCCTCCCAGTGGTATTCTTTTCCAGTACGGGGCGCTGGAGGCCGATGATGGTTATATTATTAGTAACGATAGTTTTCTCGAGGCCGAGTGTCTTGGTACGGTTGACGGCAGGATATGCGTAATAGGTTCAGGGGGTCCTGACTATTACAATTTTGGTGTGATGGCGGGTCAGACGATTACTGTCGAGCTTTTTAGTGGTGGTGAGTCCGATCCGAGTTCGCAAACGGTCATAAACGGTGGTGTAGCTCTGTACGATCCGGACCTGACGTTGGTGGGTACATTAGGCGAGGCGGATATCGAGAACCTGGCGCCGCTGCCGCTGATTTTTACGGCTGAGGAAGCGGGGATTTATACGGTTGCGGTTTCCGCAGGCTCTTATCGTCTTGAGGTTTCTGGGGTTTCGGAAACATCGCTGGGTGGAGGAAGCGTTTTAGGCGATATGCGGAATAGTTCCCTATTTGATAGTGATATTTACAATGTGCAGGTACTCAGCGGTAATATGGGTGCGTTGGGGGTGGGTCTTTTGGTGCGTGGCGTGGATGTTGTGGTCGATAGCGGCTCTCTAGGTGGTTTACGGTCTGGATTAGACGTGGAGGGGGTAGAGGGTGAGGTTGGTTTTACCCTGGAGATCAACGATATTGGTATTCTTGTCTCTCCGGCTTGTTCGGTGTTTGCCGGGGATGACATTGGGATGGTCAGTTCACCGGCGGCTAGTGGAATCGACGTCAGCGCCGGCGGGGATATGCAGTCATTGCGGATGGGGGACAGCTATGTCGGTCAAATCACCGCTGATAACAATATCGGTGAGGTGCGTATCGCAGGTAGTTATCCGGGTGGTATTACTTATCCGGGGATATGGGCGAACGCGGACGGGATAGGCCCTGCGGGCGTTATCGACAGCATATATGTGGGAGGTGATCTTGGCAGTGAGCTCGAGGATGTACCGGTCAGTGCCGGGGGGCGGGGCGGTAATGTGCGGTTCGTTGAAATTGGTGGAGCGATATATAATACTATCGGTGGCTGGGTTGAAGTTGGCGGATTTGGTCCGTTTGAGTTTGATCCGGGGCAGTCGGTTTGGATTGTGGATGACAGCGGGGTGTTGGTGAGGATATCTCCGTTTAAGGGTACAGAACCGCCAGAGGAAGAAGAAGATGAGGAGCCGGAGCAGGATACGGATCCGGAGACTGGGCTTCCGTTCGTCGTGCCGGAAGCGGAAGAGGAAGAGGATGAGGAATTTCTTGAAGGTGGAGTATTGACACTGAAGCTGCTGCCGATTCGTGATGGCCTGCCGGAAGATTACGTTCCCTCGCCGATTGATATCGATAAATCGCTGCTGGGCTACGCGATAGCCGGGATCGAATCGACAGATGGGCTGCGTGTAACGACCAAAGGCGGGCCGGTTGATCTTGGGGTTGTTGAAGTTGCCAGCGTCAACAGCCATAGCGTGGTCTTCGAGGGGAAGGATCCGATATGCGTGTTACGTTTGAATGTGCCTGCCCCTGAGGAAGTGGATGAAGAAGAACAAGATGATGAAGAGGAGGAACCGGACGAGGAGGAAGAAGAGGAGGCCAATGGAATCACCAGGATTATTAACCGTACAGAGGGGGGCGATATGATTTCGATTGTGATAGGTGAGTTGGGTGATGATGGCGTCGATGTAACAATTACCATTGAAGTTGCTGATGAAGATGAAGATGAAGATGAGGATGAAGATGAGGAAGTTGAGTTGCCGGTTAGTTTGATCAGGATCGACGGTCATCTGGGCTGGACGGAATCGATTACGGGGCACAGGATAGAAACTGTAGTGCTGGTTCCGGCGGCAGAGACGGCGGAGACTAATCCTATCGGTGAGCAGAGGACGGGGTTGGTTTCGACGGTGGGCATCGATCTGATAGAAATAAGCAGGTCGATAGGTGACACCGTGGTAGTCGGCGACGTGAACCGGATAATTGTTAATAGCGACGACAGCCAGGATGTAGGGCAATTCGACGGTCTCGCCGGTTCGGTAGTGATAGGAGGCGATTTGGATCGGATTGACCTGGGAGACGGTATAAGGCATCCTGGCCGTGGGCAGTGGGCGACATCCGGTCTTTTTGTGAGCGGCACGCTTGGGCGGGCGATAATCAGCGGGCCTGGTCATGACATCAGCGGTCCGATTCTGGTGACGACAGGTATTGACCGTGTGCAGGTGCTCGACGGCGCGAGAATCGTCGGTTACAACTGCATTCCTGTAGCGGGCGATCGGGGCCGTGGTGCTTACCTGATGGGGCCCAGTATCGCGATAACGCTTGAGTTTGACGATTTCAGCGATTTTGAGACTGTCATCATAGACGTCGGGTTGATAGGCACAATTGAGGTAAAGGGCGAGGGTTCGGAGATGCGTGGGGCCGACATCCGGGCTATAGAGATAAATAAAATTATTGTCAACGGCGGTGCAGAAGGGATATTTTACTCCCGGGTTAACTGTTTTATAGTCGGTGCGCCGAACCAGGGGGTGATAAATAACATAACTGTCGGCGGGCAGGGTATCCATGATTCGATAATCACCGCGGGAAAGGAATTGAAGAGCGTTAACATTTTGCGTGGAGGTACATTCGAGTACAGCGAAATCCGCGGTGGCCTTAACGTAGGTAATGTCATCGCCGATGAGATCAATTCGAGCGATATTACCACGTACAATAAGCTGGACAAAGTAACGGCCCGTGATGGGATATTCGATCTGGCAATTGAGTCGGGGGAGCTGGGACAGCTTAAGGCGACGGATGCTATACTCGGTTCGTGGTTACAGGTCGGCGGGCCGGTGGGCAAGATCAGCACCAAGGGCGATCTGGTCAGTACGATCGAGGTAACCGGTAAGTACGGTAATCTGAAAAGTATTGTTGTCGGAGGCGATTTCGGTACGCCGACAGGCGGGCTGCTGGCCGTTGACGGTAAGATCGGCACGATTAAGGTTGGCGGCGATTTTTACGCCCAGATGGAATTGAACTGGCAACCTGCCGGTCCGGGTTATCCGGTGGGCCTCAAGAAACATGAGTTTGACGGTATCGAATTGAACAAGCTGCTGGTCGGTGGCAAGATTGTGGGTTTTGGCAATATCGGCGGTGACGTCGGCAGTATTCAAAGTGGCAGTTATTTCGGCAGACCGACAGAGGAACTGCGCGTACATGGTGACATGAAGAATCTGAGTATCGGTTCGGGCCGGTCCCCGGCCGATCTGCGGAGCGATCTTACGGTTGACGGTGATCTTGGTTCGGTGACGGTGTACGGCAGTGTCGATGGCGACATAAACGTGATGGATGATTTTGGTTCGCTGATGTTGTGTGGCAGCGGAACTCACCGTGCGAACCTCAACGGTGATATTACGGTAGGCGGTGATTTCGGTAAGATGAGCATCATCAACGGCGATCAGTACGGCGATGTTGTTGTCGAAGGCGAAGGGCCTAAAGTTACGATTCGCGGTTCCGATGTTTTGGGTCTTATGAGTATCGGCGGTACGGACAAGCCATACGAGATTGACGGTTCGATAACCGATACCGGTCGGTTTGTCTCCACCGGCAGTGTCGCGTCTCTGCACATCAAAGGCGACATCGAGCAAGGTGGTTTGGTTGTTGTTGACGGCGATCTGGATGAATTGATTGTGGACGGTAACATAGAAGGTAATGTTCATGTGACCGGCCGGATCGGCTCCGTCATGGCGACGAACGTGGGCGGTTCCGGTATAACAGCGACCGTTACGGCCGGGGGCAATATCGACAATATCGATGTGAGCAGCGCGATTCGGGACAGCTATGTGTTGGCCGGTTTCGATCCTGGGTTCGATGGCGTGGTTAACGTGGCGGAGTTCGACGATGATGACAGCAGCGCGACGCTGGATATGAGTCGATTTACGATTGACGGTACGATTGCCGACCCGCGGGAACGAGCGTTGTCAGGTGATATCAAGTCGGTCAAGGCGGATATTCTGTACAATTCGGTGATCGCCGCCGGTGTCAGTCCCGGTAGAAATAACGTTTTCGGTGATTTGGACGGCAGTGATATGCCTGGTGACGGGCTGAGCACAATCGGCAAAGTTGACATCGGTTTGACAATCAGTGACGGCAGTCCTTTCGGTATTTTTGCCGATACGAAGATCGGCTCGCTCAAGGTGAACGGCGATAAGCTGACGGTTCCGACGTGGCAGGGAGAGTTCCATTGCTGGACGCTGGCCACGCCCGGTATGGCCGATATAGACGGATTCGTAGTAGAAGCAGGTCAGCCCCTGAAGCTTACCCTTGTTGATGAGCAGAATGAGCCTGTCCAGGTGACGGTGAGCATAGCCGGGCCTGGGGTCGGACGAGTATTGCCTCGCCAGGATGGTATGGGAATAGACGTTATTGGGCTGAGCGGAGCGAGCTATCAAACTACGGTTAAGGTTGTGGCGGCCGGTGGTGCTACGGTAGATGTGAATAGTTTGTTTAGCGGCGATGACGAAGCTCTTGGTTCGCTGACGATAGATGGTCTGTTGGGCGGCGACGGGTCAGAAGGTTCGCTCAGTATCGGCGGCGGCGTTAAAAAGATCAAGCTGGCCGGAGTTGCCGCGGGTAGTGAAGTAGTCATCGGCGGCGGCGTCAGCTCGGCGGACCTGGGGGTTCTGAACGGTTCGAGTACAAATATCAGCACGATAAACATCGAAGGTGATGTAAGCGGATTGCGGGCCGAAGAGGTCGACAGTTATGTAACTATTGTCACGGGCAACGTGAATAGCTTTGTTGTCAAAGGCGATATGAATGGTACGCTCCAAAGCGAAGGCACCATGCTGAAAAAAGTGACGATAAACGGTGATATGACCGGAGTGATTAGCTCTCAAGGTGATATCAATAGTATTAATGTCAAAGGCGTTACCGCCGGCGGCATCCGCGCGGCGTGGAATATAGGTAAATTCACCACGGAACAAATGAATGTCGGCACAGTGGCGGCGGGCGGAGATTTCGATTTTGCCCAGATAAGAGGTGATTTTGTTTTAAGTACGCTGGCGGCCGGTTTGGATATCGGTGTTAATGGTAATCCTTACAGCGGCGACGATGTGGTCCCCGGCAGAGGCGATCTGGAGCGGGTGAAGATCGGGGGCGAGTTTAGAGAATCGAACATTGTCGCCGGCGTGGCTCCGGGTGAGGATAACATGTTTGGGACGGGCGACGATAAGCTGGAGACCCTGGCGGTGGAAAGGGTTTATTCACCACAAGTTGTGAAAGTCGATTTTAATGACTATACGGACCTTAACACTATTTATGTTCAGTTTAAGACGGATTCGTATGGTGGGTTTTCCAGAATCGGCGATGTGGAGATAACCGGTGGTATTGAAGGTTCGATAGCACCCGATGAGCATTTTGCCATTATAGCCGCCGGCGAGATAGATTCGGTTTTTGCCTATCGCCAGGCGTTCGGGCAAACGGGCAACGTGGAAAGAATGACCGTGAGCACCAAGGATATACTGGCCTCGTCGATAGAAGCCGATATCGAGACACTGGCAGACGCGTTGGCGGCGTCGATTATGATCCAGACCGACGGGCTTGATCATCGGTTTGCCACAATGGATGAGCTAATCGCCGGCACTGCCGACGATACGGTCATTTTCGGTGATGATGTGTGGGTTGAATTCGATCCTCAGACCAATATCGCTTCGTTCCACAAGGACAATGGTTTTGCCATCAATCCGGAAGGTACCAATTACTACAAGATCACGCTGGATTCTTCGAAGATTGTCAACCGCCAGGGAGTATTGCTTGACGGTGAATTTGTCGGAGAATTGCCAAGCGGAGATGGTGTGCCGGAAGGTGATTTCGAGTACTACTTTGCGGTGGGTGACCTCGGTAACAGCGGGGCGACGGCATACTCTCCGTTTGTCGGTAGTTTCCCGGAGAATTATCTGTGGAAATGTCCGGATCATATAAGCAAGTTGGGTGTTGATTTGCAGTACACGGCCGATGCTGCCCTTTTGGATAGTGACTACATTCGACTTAACGGCTTTGAGAAGGGGCAGATACTCAATGCGCAGCTTTCGTCCGATGTCGCAGAGTACGGCCAGTTGGATCTGCAGGTATGGCACATTGATCCGGGCTATTTTGCCCAGGGTGTATCAAACAATGTCATAGGCGATAATGATCGTGACGACCTTGATCCGGTACGTGACCTGGTGGTTCCGGGTCTGGATGAGTTTGCCTACGGAAATGGAGTTTTTTACGGTTACGATGATTATGGTCAGCAGTTTTACCGTATCGATCAGTTGGATTTCACCGTGGAGGCAATGGCTAATAATCTGGCTACCCTCAATGCCCTGCCGAGTATATTGGATGCTGATGGCAGCATTTCGAGTTTGAGGGCGTTGGCCGGTCATATTGACGATACGATATGGGGGATAGTTGAGTTTGAATCTATAGCCGGTCAGGAACGTGAGTCTTTGGTGTTGATCAGGAACCTGGAGGCGGCGGATGTTGGATCGACCTGGGAGGTAGAAACCGAAGTAGTGCTTGCCGGGATGAGCAATGACCTTACCAATGAAAATATAGTGGCGTTGGCGGAGTTTGACGGGGAACTTTATGGGATAAACGGCTTGACCAATACCTTGATGAAAATACATTCGGATCCGGACGACATGGATACGTTCGGCTCGGTAGTTGCAGACAGCGAAAAGAGTTTACGTGACGAAGGAGGGGATGTTTTCAGTGATTTGGTGATTGTGGGGATGGATATTAATCCGGACGGTACGGCTTTGTTGGCAGTGCATGATCAGCCTGCGGATGTGTTCGACAATTTCCTGACCGATGCCTTGTATGAGATAGATCCGGATTCCGGCGTGGCGAGTTTGTGGCAGGAGTTTATATCGTCTGTTGATGATCGGAGCGGTCCGGCGGTGGAACCGGGCGGCGGTATCCTGGTAGGATCGCCACTACGGGGCAGCCCAATCAGCGATACGATAGATATAACGTTTAACAGTGAGACGGTGGAGCACGTTCTGGGTGGCAGCGAATCGGCCGAGTTCGGTGATGGGGACCTTGTCAGTGTCAGTTCCGATTCGACGGATATAAATATGCTGGAGAACGCGCTGCAGCAGGAGTTTATTGACGGCGGATTCTATTATGTTTTCGAGGTGAGCTATAACACGGTTCTGGCCGATATTACGGTGGATATTTCCGATATCGATTGGCTGGTTGACGGAGACGAGACCGGTCTGGGGCAAATCGTTTCGGTAGTGACCGATGATCCGGTCAACGTGACGGCAGGGTTTGGGGTAGATTCTATTACACTCGGGATCAATACCACCGACGGCGACGGCGACGTGAAGGTGTATTTTGCCGGAACCAGTCAGTTAGGCAAGCTGGTCGGAGCGGAACTCGAACTGGCCGGCGAGATATTGGGTTCGCACAGCCGCAATGACCTGGAACCGGTCCGTGATATGATCCTGCCCGATATAGATGAAATGAGCATTGCCTCACGAACCTTAGCCTGGCGTTACACGCTGGAGCTGACCGCCGAGCTGCGGGATGCGCTGCCGGAAGATCTGGTGGAGCAGTTGGAAGAAGAAGAAGTAACTGACGTTCTGATCAGCGAGGTACTCGATGAGTTGGAGGGTCATTCGAATTACCAAGATTTAGTGGGAGACTTTTTTGATGGTTTGGATAACGTCGGTTACGATACGATCGGTTACGATTCACAGCAGGAGATATTCTCTCTGATCAGCACCGACACCTACGGAGCCATTCCCATCATGGTTAGCGATCCGGGCGATCCGGACGAAGAGGTGCCGCTGACGCTGGATGTTCTTAGTGAAATCTATGCCCAGGAACATGAGGACACGATATTTAATCAGATATGCGGATTGGAATTCGGTTCAGCCGGAACCGATGAGTTGTGGGCTATTGTCTCGGTCACGCAGACCAATTCTGTCACGGGACTCAGCCGCAGCCGTGACTCGCTGTTGCGGATCGACGACATTGTCAACCCTACCGCCGATATGATGGAACTTTCCATCAATAATTTGGCTTCGGAAGGTTTCAGCAATGTTACGGAATTGGCCTTCGGCAATATGACATCCCAGAGTGACCCGAACAATTATATTCTGTATGGTCTTGATTCCGACACTCAAACGCTGATCAGGATCGACAATCGGCTGATGGCCCGAAATAATCAGGGAGAGAACAAGCCAAATAAGGACTTTGGCAAAGCGGTGGCCGTTGGCGGTGAAATCGGCAACTTAAACGAACCTGATGGCAGGACACTCGATATTGTTGCCATGGATTTTGACGGTAGTGGACGACTCCTGGCGGTGGAGAAAACGCTCAACGCATTGGTGGAAATCAGCACGGCCGCATTTGTCCCCCAACGTGGAAACGCTCGAGTGGAGCTGGTGCAGACACTGCCAGTGGGTAATGATTATCGTGCCCTGACGTACGACAGCACCGATATATATGGATTGGGGGGAGCGGGATTCATAGTTCGTGCGGCCGATGGTACTCCGATGGGCGATACGATGGATGTATCCGTAAGGATTGGCTCGTCTGCGCCGGTAACCGGGGAGCATATTTTCGGCTCTTCAACAGAAACAACCGTCAATTCGGTGACAGTCAGCAGTGCAATGA
Organism: uncultured Pirellulales bacterium; assembly: GCA_964537505.1. Lineage (GTDB taxonomy): Bacteria > Planctomycetota > Phycisphaerae > Sedimentisphaerales > SM23-30 > DAINBT01. The sequence continues at coordinate 24,436 of CAZICK010000033.1, read as the reverse complement.
GCAACAGCGTAGCGGAAGTGGCCCAGGCGGGTGGTTTTTATCAGATCGAGGTCGATTACTCCCAGCTCCAGGGTCAGGGTGATGTGCTTTTGACCATCAGCGATATTGACTGGCACGACGGACGAGGCGATGTGGATTCGGTTGCGGTCAGCGAGGATAACGTAACGGTAGTGAATTTCGGTGACGATACCCTGACTTTGCAGATCGACAGCAATAATAATGATATCGGTACGTTTGTGCTTTACTTCGGTGCCACGGCCGATTTGCAGATTCCCGCTACGGAGCAGTTTTCGGCGTCTCGGGTATCGAGGCAATCGGCATGGAATGAAGATATTAACCTTTCCCTGCAGGTTCCCGAAGACGGTGATTATCTGCTGCAGATCAGCAGTGCCTGGCCTTCCTATTCTTCGTTTTTGTACCCATGGTGGTATGATTCTTATTGGCCTGAGGGCAGCCCGGTGGAGTACGATCTGAACGTGAAGCTGTTCGACGACGGCAATAGTGATTTTGGTATTTCCCAGACGCCCGGCGGTGACAACTACGATCAGTTTGTGCCGCACAATCGGCCGGTTGATCTGTCAGGCGACAGTACCAATTTGATTGCCGATGAAAAAGAAGAAGGTTTGTACTGGTATAATGCTGAACATAGTGACGCCTGGCCGATCGAGATTCGCGGAACGCTGCTGGATCCCGGCGTCGCCGGTAATGTGATTATCGGCAGTGAACTGGGCTGTCTGTCGGATGTTGACGTTTACACGTTCCAGTTGGAACATGGCCAGCAGGTCACGGTCGATCTCGAAGCGGAGACATTTTTCGGGCGGGATTATGTCGATGTAATAGTTGGTATTTACAACGGCGATCTGGAAGCGATTACTACAATCTCTGATTCGGTGGATGAAGAGGCATTACCGGCGTCCCAACGGCCCGATCCGGTCTATACCGCTCAGGCGATTTTCACTATGCCCAACCACGCCTCGGTGGTGATCGACCCTGATGAAAACGGCCTGGGTACATATTACGTAGTGGTCACCGGTCTTTCCACCAATGGCGCCTTGATGGAGGTGGACTATGGTGAATTGCCATACCAACTGACAATAGAGACAACCGCTGCGGAAACGGTCGAAACACCGCCGTCCCAGTTGGTATGGCTGTCGTTTGGTAATGACAGAGACGGCACCAATGCCAGGGCTGATTATCTTTATGAAAGAGGTTTGGGAGCTACGCATAAGATAGTGAATCGCCCGCCGTTTTACGCTACTGAGTTCGGTTTGCCGGAGACCATGCGGGACGAGTTGATCGATGCGATTGCCGCCCGCATCGAAGAGGCTTATCGCAACGCCGGTCTGAGCGAAAATGAGATTGAGTTTACCACGATAAAGCCCGGCGCCGCCGGTTCGCCGTATTCACCAGGCTCGACTTATTCGACAGTGATATTCGGGGGCAAAACGTCGTTGCCTGGATTACTGGCCATAGCCGAGAACGTTGACAGGCACAACAGCATCCGTGACGATATGGCTTGTGTATTTACGGAGGTATACGGAGATGCATATCGGGCCAGCGGATTGCTTGATGATGATCCGGACGTACGGTTTGATCAGGTGGTTACTATGCTGGCCAATACCGGCGCTCATGAGCTGGGACATATTTTGGGGTTGGAGCACACAACGGAATTGGGAACCGATGAGCCGAACAATGTGATGGGTTACAATGAAGACCTGGTCGGTCAGGAATTCGAGCCGAGAAATGTTTATTGGTACCAAGAGCCTGGTTTTACAAATGAAATTGATATGCTGTTGCGGAACATCGGTTCGGGTACGCCGATGGGACAGTAGTTGGCCCCGGCGCCGGCAACCAGTACTCCGTCAAAGTTGAAATTGCGAGTAACACGAGAAATCAATGTTGACATGACAGCGTACCAACCCGCGTCGTCGTTGTTCTCCTGCGATCCGCGTAAGAGAATTCCCATGTCGTATAAAAAAATTCCCGTCGGGGATAAAGGTTTTTTTGCCTATCCCAAAACGTAATTTGCCCGGTGTTGCCGATCAACAGGTTCGGGATATAAAAAATCACGGGAAAAAATATTCTCATCGAGTGGCCTATCTGGAGGTGCTCCTTTGTCGCCCGGCAAACAAAAACATCCTGTTTTTTTGAGTTAACGCTTTTGTATCAAAAGAGTTATATATAGCTTGGAAGCCATTGTGCCGACCGGAAAACCTGTTGTGGCATGAGATTTGCAATATATCGAGTAGTTAGTAGGCTGATCGCATAAAGGAGTTGACGTTAAATGTATTCGATGGAAATGAAATCTGGTACCCAGGTTCGTTTTAAGCTTTCCAGTGTTGTTTGTCCGGACCGTCAGCAGATAGTCGAAAACATAACCAACCATCTGAATTTGACAGGTAAGGTTGTGCAGTTGAGTGACGCGGGTGAAAAACAAGATTTTTATGCGATTGTTCACGTGGATGGAATAAACAACCCGCTCATAGTTCCTACAGGAGAAATTGAGATATGCAGTTCTCCGCCGGAAGACGGGGCACTGATGTAAATGGAAATAAATTTGCTCTCTCTCTCCCTCCCAGGCTTGACGTTCTCTACGGACGGCCAGGCCTGGGCCCTTGAGAAAATCGGTTGTTAAGACCGTTGAAGATAAAAAGTGTAGTAATAAGAGTGTATAACAGAGAGACAAACTATTCTCTTGCCCGTAAGCGAGAGATAAATTTGCTCTCTCTCTCCCTCCCAGGCTTGGCGTTCTCTACGGATGTTCGAGCCTGGGTCCTTAAAGGTAATCGGCTCATTGCCGTCATATATATACCCACACTGGATGAAAATGCCAGGTAGTGAAGGTTGTATTTGCGTGAACCGCAATACGTTACGATTGCCCTGGCCCGCCAACCAAATACAAATGGTTGTGAGTGTAGTGGCAGGAGCGGCCCCAATGGGCCACAAGGTCAAGGTAGAGGAGAACATCGCTATTCGCTCGCAACCGATTTTACCCCCCCACCTTCTTTCAACTATTGGCTCTCGTTTAAAGAAGCCCCTCTTACGCAGGCGACATGCCTAAATCAACATTTTTCAGAACGTTCGAGAGTTAACCTTAGAGAGAGGTTGCATTACTCTCCTGACCGATCTTATAGACCGCCTTGTCAGCAGCTTTGCGGACGACTTTTTCCAGGTCGTTGACTCGGGCCGCTTCCAGGAACGGCATTGCCATTTCATCGCCAATTTCAGCGAGGCTTTCGGCAGCGGCTTTGCGGACATCTTGGTCACTATCGTTAACCAGGCAGTTAATCAGTGCTCCAACAGATCGATTGCTCTTGTATTCGGCTAGTTTACGGACAGTCTGCAGGCGTATTTCGCTTTTTCCAAAAATGAGGTTTTCGAGATAGTCGGGCAACTTCTGCGCCCCGTGGATGAGTCCGTATTTTTTGCCGCTGAATTCAATTTTCGAGCGAGTCTTTCCCTGGATATACATGGCCGCTTGTTGGGCCGCATTCTTGATCTCATCGTCGGTGTCAGCTTCTGCCACCCGCATAAGCGCTTCGTATGCCACGGGCATCCCGATTTTGCCCAGGCTTTGTGCCGCGGCTATGCGCACCTCCGCACTGCAATCATTAATCAAAGTGTCTATCAGAACGGCAACGGAGGTAATTTGTTCATGCTCTGCCAATTCCTGCGCCGCCAGCAGCCGATCGGCAGTGGCGCGATGACGCACAACATCGATCAGAAACTGCTCACGTGAACTAAAACCGCTCGACTGCTCCAGCGTTCTCGGCTGACGTTCAGGTTCGACCACAATAATAGGAGGAATGGGCTTGAAATAGGGCGCCCCTGAATATTCTGTTTCTACCTCAATTCGTGGCTGATCCCAAGGTAAGTAATAACGGCCTGGATAACCACCGTAGTATGGCCGATAAAGATTTCTGTTTCTGTAATATTGTCGGTTATAATGGCGGTTTTGCCATATCGGTCCATATAACCCATACGACGGATAAACACGAACTGTAACACCATCCTGCCATGTGCGGTCTATGGCCAAGGCAAATGACGAGGGTATGATAATAAGAGCCGCCAACCATAATATCAACATATTCTTTATTTGCATGATCGTACCTCCCAGCCCGGAACAGCCGCAACATTACCGTTTCGCTTTTTCCTATGGAGCTGACGGTATCTGGGTCAAACCATTGTTTAAAATCTTATCGAAATTCTCAATACCGCGGGAAAAAGCCCGTTCAAGTATAATCGCGTTCTCTTTGTCCAATTCCATAGACTCTCTTACCTTGTTCAGACATCTAGTCCGCACTTCCCATACTTTTTCCATGGTCGTTTTACCTTTTTCGGTTAACGTTATTATCGGTTGACGCTGGTCTTGCGGATTCAACCGTTTGTCAACCAGGCCGTGTTTGGAATAAAGAGCAGTGATCCTCTGTGAGATCGAACTCAGAGATGCCTGCGGCACACCCGTAACGCGTAGCTCTTTGGCGATCTCGCCAAAGGTCACCTGTCCCTTCTCGAAAACAAACTCCATGATTGCCAAATCCCGCTCGGTCAACCCTACCGCCATCTCTGTTCGAGCCATCTCTCTGCTCCGATACCGCCGTATTTTCTTCGCGAATTCGGAAAGTAAAAAACCAAGTTTATCCGGCACTATAAGGGCCTCCGCAAAACAATTTGTAATACCAATTTCGTTGACACGTCAATCTATATTGTGTCGTAAATTTTTTCAACCGCTTTATCGGCCTCTTTCCGGACCGATTCGTCCGGGTCGTTATCGCAAGACCATTTCAGGAACGGCAGAGCCATCCGGTCACCAATCTTCCCCAGGCTCTCAGCCGTTTCTTTCCGTACATCGGCATTGTCGTCGTTTATCAGGGCGTTAAGCAGTGCGGCCGTTGCCTGCGTTCCTTTGTGGTTGACCATTTCTTTCGCCGCATTTTCCCGAACATCATCGCTGCCGAACCGCATATCTTCCAGATACTGCGACAATTCCACTTTGCCGTCGTTCATCGGTGGAAAAACGCTGCTGACATAAACGTATAATCCTTCCGTTTCGATGGTCTTCTTGATGATTTCCGATGCCTTTTGAGCCGCTTCTTGCATCTGCGGCTCGTGCTCCGCTTCCGCGCTGCGCAAGAGCGCCTCGTACGCCATTGTATCGCCTATTTTACCCAAACTCGTTGCTGCCGCAGCCCGTACCACAGGGTCGGCATCGTTGATCAACACATCGATCAAAATGGCTACGCTTGCGATGTCCCGATAATCACCCAGTTCCACAGCCGCTTTCACTCGCTCTTCAGACTCGTCGCGCAGTACCTGATCGAACAACTCCGCCTGCCTGGAAGCATAAACCTGCTGAGGGTCAACCTTCGCCGGTTCTGGTTTTTTGATAACGACATATTCTTCTCCGGCAACGACCGATGGCGCACTCTCGTAGATATAAACCGATGGCACACTCTCGTAGATATAAACTGTGCGGTACGGTCGATCGTAGTAATATCTGCAAGGCCAATACAATCCAAACACGCCGTGTAACCATATCACCGAATGATACCGTCGGCCAATGGCAAAGTACGGTCTGTGCGAGACATGATAATATCTCACCGGATGGTGGCATCTTAAACCACTAACGTAGCTTAAACCACCATGGAATATACCGTTGTCATAGCCCAGGTGCAAACGAGTGCTTGAGCGGCTCCTGTGGTAAGAACCGATTCCAGAATATCTGCTCCGATACAAGCCGATTCGTGAATGGCTCTCGTCATTGTGCTTCGCCGGATGCATAAAGGTATGGGAACTACGCTTTACTTCCCCTATAGGGGGCTTCCTGCCGATCTTTTCCTCGACCCGAGACGAGGGTAAAAGACCTACTGTTTTTTGTCTTGTACTTTCCGAGAGTAAGGCCCTCGCTTTTGGCCGGGAACTCTCTGAACGAGAAACTCCCGGTGTTGGCTGCTCGCTCCTAGAGCTGAAAACCCTCGGTGTTGGCTGCTCGCTTCTGGCACTGGAAACTTTCTGTCTTGGCCGGGGACTCTCAGAACGAGAAACTCCCGGTGTTGGCTGCTCGCTCCTAGAGCTGAAAACCCTCGGTGTTGGCTGCTCGCTTCTGGCACTGGAAACTTTCTGTCTTGGCCGGGGACTCTCAGAACGAGAAACTCCCGGTGTTGGCCGCTCGCTCCTGGCACTGGAAACCCTCGGTGTTGGCTGCGCGCTGCTCGATGGAGCTTGCCTTGTCTGCGACGGCTGCCAATTTTCTGTCCTTGGCGAACGTCGCTCTACTTGGCTTTGTCGAAGGTTACCTTGTCGCCCGGATGATTTAGCTTCCAAAAGCGCAGCCGGAACGGCAATAAGTGCGGACACGATTAACAGTAGTATTATTTTTCCTCTGCCCATGACATATCTCCTAACATATTTACGTTTTCTGCGGGCCTGTCCCGCTGTTACGTAATTATTATAGCCTGAACACTTCCAATAAAAAAACCATAAACCACAGTTTCGTCAGCTACACTTTGTTTATCTCAGGGCAATCTCCGTAATTCTCACAATATCTTTTATTCTCTAATTAGATCATATACCAAATAATTCATTTGTCAAATGAACTATTTTTGCCTCAAACCTTTAATTCACGTAACTCTATCCCTATTAAGCAGTTACACTTTGAGACCTTTTTTTTATTTTTTTATACGGCTTTGCTGGACAGGATTCCTGGGTTTGCCAAAGTATCGATTTTGTGATACTATCTCTTCATCTGGTTCCCACGGCTGCTTCTTCGGCACACTGGAGTCATACTAATTCCATTGCATCCTGCTATCGAAAAGGTATAATCCATAAATTAGCCTCTTGGGTGCTGAAAGAAAGATAGGATATGCCGATTTCGGACGGTCCAGTCGAATCTTGCATACCGATCCCTCTGAAAGTAAAAAGCTTATGAAGCAGATCATTACTCTGGTCACGATCCTGACGCTGGCTCTGGCAGGCGGATGCTCCAGTACCCTAAGCAGGGGTTCAGACGTTGAGGGGGCAGGTATTTCGCAGTTGTCCACGTCGAAAACCGATGTTCCCGCTGAGTTACGCCTGATAGAACGCAATATCGAACAGGGCCGGGCCAGAAAAGCCGGCAAACTGGTCGATAAGTGGATTAAAAAAAATTCAGAGTCGGAATTTATGGATTTTGCTCTGTTTCTCAAGGGGCAGGCCCTCTTTGCCAGAAAATTGTATTATCAGTCGTTTCTGGCGTATGACGAGCTTTTGGACAAATACCCTGCCAGTACATTTTTTAGTAAAGCATTGTATAGGCAGGCGGATATTGCCCGTTTATTCCTTTCAGGAGCCAAGCGAAAGATATGGAAGTTTATTCCAATAAACGCTCAAACTGAAGCAATAAGCATATTGGAACGGATAGCCGAACGTTGGCCCGGCTCGGAATTGGCCGCCACCTCGCTGATGATGAAGGCCGACCATCATTTCGAGAAAGAGCAATTCCTCGAAGCTCAATCCAGTTATCAAATGGTCATCGACAGTTATAAAAATGTTTACAATGACATTGCCGACCGGTCCGCCGCCGAGACGCCGGGCAAGGGCGCACCACCGGTTTCTTATTACGAACAGGCCTTATTGGGTTGTGCCAAAGCTACCCATAATCAATATCGTGGCCCGGATTATGATACCGGTTGCCTCTCGGATGCGATAATTCGTTATGAGCAGTACAAGCTGAGTTTTCCTGAAAAGGCACGACGCTCTGGTATCGACCAGCAGATCGCACTTATCAGGCAGCAGCAGGCCGGCAAGGAATTCGAAATAGCTGATTACTATCATCGGACTCATAGCTCTGACGTTGCCCGGTACTATTGGAACATAATCCGCCAGGGTTGGCCCGAGACCGAATGGGCCCAAAAAGCACAACAAAAACTGGATGAATCCAAACAAAACTAATACTCCAACGTTCCCTAAAAAGATGAAGATGAAATGTCCCCTTTTACAATTCACCCGTTCCCTCGCATACCGACCGATCAGCTCGGCCATCTACTCATCTACTCTTTTACTTTTCTGTCTGTCATCCGGCTGTCAAAACGGCGATCCCAGCCACACCTATACCACAAGCAGTCTTTATCGGACTGACATTAAGACGGTCCATGTACCGATATTTGAATCTCAGACTTTTACTCGACAGGTCGAATTTGAATTGCACCGTTGCCTGTGCCAAAGAATTGAACTGCACAGTCCTTTTAAGGTGGTTGCCAAGGCCGACCAGGCCGATACAATACTATATGGACGAATCAGCAATGTCTCCGAAGATGTGCTGAATCAGCAGCGACAACTGGATCGACCGATGGAAAACGAACTTACGATCACCGCTTACGTAACGTGGAAGGACCTGCGCAGCGGTGATCTGTTCATTGACAACAAGGAATTTCGGATCAGTAGTGATTATGCGGCTCTGCTGGCAGCCGGAAAAACCGGCGCCATCAGGGATCTCACAGACAAATTAGCTGTTAGAATCGTGGACGCCATGGAAGAACCATGGTAAATGGTGCATTATGACTGAGCCTGACTTCAACAAATCGCACAAAAATAATAATCAACCTCGGCCTCCAGGTCCGCCGCCCGGCAAATATCCACGCAATATGTTCGGTTGGCTGATGATATTCATGCTCGGGGCGATACTTCTGTCAATGGTTGCGCCGTTTGGCATGAAACCGCAGACGATCTCTTACACCGAGTTCGAACGCCGCGTAAAAAACGGACAGGTCAAGGAAGTGACCATCTCAGGCGATCATCTGACCGGCGTCATGAACGACCAGGACATGGAGGGCAAAGACTCCGAAAGCAACAAAAATTTCGAAGTGACCCTGTTGGAATCGGGTCCGCCGGAAGATCTCAAACCTCTGCTCAACAAGCACAGTATCGAAATTAAGTACAAAGGACCGAACACCTTCACTCAGATATTGTTTACTTTGCTGCCGTGGGTGTTCATTCTTGCCATTATGTACTTCTTTATCTTTCGCCAGTTTCGCGGCGGCGGCGCCGGAATGCTCGGCAGCTTCGGACGCAGCAAGCATCGCATGGCCGGCCAGGAACGGTCCAAAGTTACCTTCGAGCATGTCGCCGGCATCGACGAAGCCAAAGACGAAGTGGAGGAGATAATTCAATTTTTGCGCAACCCAAAAAAATTCCAACGGCTCGGCGGAAGAATCCCTCGCGGCATATTGCTGATCGGTGCTCCAGGCTGCGGCAAAACTCTGCTGGCCAAGGCCATTGCCGGTGAGGCGAATGTGCCTTTCTTCAGCATATCGGGAAGCGATTTTGTGGAAATGTTTGTCGGTGTCGGAGCTTCGCGGGTGCGGGACCTGTTCAAACAGGCCAAAGAAAGCTCGCCCTGTATTATATTCCTGGACGAAATCGATGCCGTCGGTCGTAAACGCGGTTCGGGCGTTGCCGGCGGCGGTCACGACGAACGAGAACAAACACTCAATGCCATTCTGGTCGAAATGGATGGTTTCGGCACCGACGATCAGGTAATTGTCATCGCTGCGACCAACCGTGCCGACATACTTGACCACGCACTGACCCGACCCGGACGATTCGACCGCCAGATATATGTACCCCTGCCAGACATCAAAGGACGCCTCGAAATCCTCAAAGTCCATGCCAGGAAAATCAAACTTGAACCTAATGCCGATCTGCACCGATTGGCACGTGGAACGCCTATGTTCAGCGGCGCCGATCTCGAAGCGATTATTAACGAAGCCGCTTTGGCCGCCACCATGTCCGATAAGGAATATGTCGAGATGGACGATCTCGAGGAAGCACGCGACAAGGTCCGCTGGGGCCGCGCCAGACGCAGTCGTGAAATCGACGAAAGAGACAGATTGGCCACTGCCTACCACGAATCCGGTCACGCCCTGGTACAGTGCTTATTGGAAAATGCCGATCCCTTACACAAAGTCAGCATCATACCTCGCGGCGACGCCAGTGGCGCCACCTTCTCGCTGCCAGAAAGAGATCGGCTCACATATACCAAAAAATTCTGCCTGGCCTTTATCAGGGTCTGTTTTGGCGGCCATGTAGCCGAGGAAATATTCTGCAAGGACATCTCCAGCGGGGCTCAGTCCGACATTCAGCAGGCCACCGAAATGGCTCGACGCATGGTTACGGAATGGGGCATGAGTAAAAAGCTCGGCTTTGTACGTTACAGCGGAGAAGAAAGCTCGGGATGGTTCGGCGACATGGTCATGGGCCGTGAATACTCCGACCATACCGCACAGATAATAGACGCCGAAATCAAAGAGATAATGGACAAGGCATACGAAGACGTCAAAAAAATCATTCAGGACCATCTCGAACAGATGGAAGCCCTCAGCCAGGCACTGATAAAATACGAAACCCTGGACGGCGACGAGGTCAAGCTGATCGTCGTCGAAGGTAAAACACTGGACAAACCCACCGTAATCGATCTTTTAGAAGCAGAGCAGGAGCGACAAAAAACCAAAAAAACAATTACCAGCAAACAGCCGAAAACCGAACCGCCTGCCGACGGTCTGACCGGCCCCATCCCCAGCCTGGGATAACCAGTTCCTCCTAAGCCCAGGACCATAACTCCACTACTTATCAGGTAGTGGCAGCGAGGTCTTCGTCGGAGCCTACGAGCCATAGCAGATCGCCTTCACTTTCATCTTCCGGAAAAATAACCTCATCGGCAACAATGCGGCGCAAGATACAACCGTGAACCGTGCCGTTCGGCACGGGAACATATACATTTTACACCGATGGCTTTTAGGCTGACAGTAGTCAGGATATTGGCTTCGAACCCACCGCCAATTCAGACAATGGCGGCATCAACCCCGAAATTCAATCTGAAACGCAACACTTCGGTTCGCTCCAGAAGACCTCTGTCAGGCTTATTTATCTATCCTGGCAGCATAAAGCGAAAAACTCCAGCCCGACCACAGCGTGGTATCAGTCGGCCAAACGGACGCAGGCTCTGTAGAGGTGCAACCTGCCAGGGACCGGCAACGCCGGTTTTAATAAACCCCGCTTGGGGGGTCAGCCGGGATGACGCAATACCGTTGGGGTGGGCCTTAGCCCCCACCCACTTCCTTCAAAAGGTATTCTTGATTCCCTTATGCCTTTTAAAAACCTTGATGTGCCAAAGGCAAATCCGATAAAAATAGGTGTAACCGCTTAAAAGCGTTTGTCCATCTTCCGCCCTATTCCCCCTCTGCCATTCCCACCCACCGCTGTCATTGGAAGAGGCTTGCAGTGTCGTATCTGAATTTGTGGCTCGTTACAACAACGAACGTTTGCATGGTTCGATTGGTTATCTAACCCCCAAAGACAAACTCCAAGGCCGAGCAGAAATGATCTATGCCGCCCGAGATGCGAAACTTGCCGCCGCCAGAAAAACTCGTAAAGCCAAAAGACAAGCTTCATAAGAAAAAGAAACTTGACAATAATTGAACCATCGACAAGAATAGTATCGGCTGGCCAAACGGAAGTAGGCTCTGTCCAGGTACAACCTACCAGGGATAATCAGCCGGGATGACGGAATACCGTTGGGGTGGACCTTAGTGTCCACCCACTTCTTCAAAATGTATTCTTGATTCCCTTATGCCTTTAAAAACCTTGATTTGCCAAAGGCAAATCAGATAAAATTAGGTGTAACCGCTTAAAAGCGTTTGTCTAATTCACGCTGAACCAATACAGGCTAACCTCAAGAATCTTGGTTTTTTAGCTGAGGAATCTTAATATGCTGACCAAACTTATATTACACAACTTTAAACGGTTTAGAGAAGCTGAGATTGAACTCGGGAAGTCCGTGGTATTGATCGGTCCGAACAATTCGGGAAAAACCACTGCCCTGCAAGCGCTGGCACTTTGGGATATCGGATTGCGACTTTGGAACACCAAGCGTGAGGGAAAAGCTTCACCTGAAAAACGACCAGGCGTCACTATCAACCGCCGCGACTTGGTGTCTATCCCAGTACCTGTGGCCAATCTTCTCTGGAACGATTTACATGTCCGGAGTGGAAAATCGATAAGTGGAGAAAAGGGAACTCAAAACATCCGTATAAACATCACAGTTGAGGGTGTGACAGAAGCTAAAAATTGGTCTTGTGGTCTTGAATTTGATTACAGTAATGAAGAATCTTTCGTGTGCCGTCCTTTGCGCTTACCGGAATATGAGGAAGTCCAAGTAAGAAACGCTAGGTTTTCCACTATTCCAGAGGAAGCATATAGTGTTAAAGTTGCTTATCTACCCCCTATGTCGGGATTAGCTGATCGCGAGTTTATAAAGCAACAAGGAGAAATTGGATTTCTGATTGGACAAGGCCAGACAGCCCAGGTATTACGTAATCTTTGTTACCAAATATATGAAAGTTCTGATAAATCCTCATGGCAGGTTCTTATCGATTACATCAGCTCTCTTTTTGGCGTGTCACTTCACCCGCCCAAGTATATTGCCGAACGAGGTGAAATAATAATGGAGTATGAACAGAGCGGGATTCGCCTCGACTTGTCCAGTTCGGGACGAGGCCTTCATCAAACGCTATTACTTCTGGCACATCTGTATGCCAATCCTAATACTGCACTGCTATTGGATGAGCCGGACGCGCATCTCGAAATTCTGCGCCAGCGCCAAATTTTTCAGTTGCTTTCTGACGTAGCAGAGAACCAGCGCTCACAGATTATTGCCGCCAGCCATTCTGAGGTTGTATTGGGTGAGGCTGCTGGTCGAGGTAAAGTAGTCGCGTTTGTCGGCAAACCTCACACAATGAATGATCGGCAAAGCCAAATACTCAAGTCTCTAACTGACATAGGTTGGGAACAATACTACCAAGCTGAGGAAACGGGCTGGCTCCTATGTCTTGAAGGCGCGACAGATTTAGCAATACTGAGAACTTTCGCTGACACGTTGGAACATCCGGCAAGAGAATATCTTGTAAAACCTTTTGTTCACTATGTATCAACAAATCTCCCCCAGAAGGCACGCGACTTGTTTTTTGGCCTGAAAGAAGCAAAACCTGATTTACAGGGTATTGTCATCTTTGATCACCTTGATGCCATCTTACACGATAACAGTCCACTTGTTGAACTCATGTGGAATCGATGTGAAATAGAAAACTATTTCTGCACCGAAGAGGTACTTTTGGCTTACGCCCAGCAAGACGAACCAAACGATCTTTTTAGTCTGGCCCGGCGCGACAAACAAATCATCGCTATGAGGGAATCAATCAATGAAGTCACAAGTGCTTTGAAAACCCTTGCCAAACCTGATCCATGGTCGAATGACATAAAAGCAACAGATGATTTTCTTGATCCCCTATTTAAGAAATTTTTCTCTAAGCTAAATCTGTCCTTAAAGTTTCGTAAAACGGATTATTATAACTTGGCAAAATTTGTTCCCAAAGAAAACATTGATCAAGAGATTATTAAAAAACTGGACGCTATAGTTAGCGTGGCCCAAAAAGCCCAGACCAAGAGAGATTGAGTAATTATAGGTAAGAAAAAAAATACTATACACAGCAGTTCGGCGAAAAAGATTGACACCGTTCGACATAAGGATAAGCGAAAGAATATTCCGACGGAAGAATTACGGGATTTTGTGCGGGCTGATGAGAATCAGACGCAGAAGATTCTCTACCCTCGCGACACGGACCTTGATCCGCAGCTTGTCTGGAAAAAAGGCAAAGACCAACAGAATTCCGCTCCCCTGGAAGTGCCCGCTGTACCTATCTATATCCAGGAGAAAATCCATTCTCAGCATATTATCGAAGACTTCAAGCGGACTGTAATTGCCGCCCAGCCCAAAGAGCCGCAACTAGACCTTTTCAGCGACTTCAACGACCTGCCCGAAGATTTTTCCGACCGCATTGACTTCTACCATCACGAGGGCAACCGGTCCAATCGCCTCATCTTGGACGATTCCCTGGTAGTCATGACCTCCTTGTGGCCGAAAAGCTTGGTGGGCTCTTAGCCCACGCGGACTTTCCCGTGTCACCCCCGCCCACAATTGTCACCCCTGCGAAGGCCGACGCGGCAATCTTTCATGTACCACCGACGTCAAGCCCCTTCGATAATACCAAGAAAGTTCAACGCCTTGGTCGCCTCGTGAACACAACTGCGGATCACTCCAAACTCCTCTGCCATCTCCTGCTCTGTCGGAAGACGGTCGCCCGGCTTGAGCTTATTATCTATCAGCGATAATTCTGGAGGCTCTTATTCTGGAACGGTTGGAGGAGGGATGTATAAGGCTTCTGAGATAACAAATTGCACCATCATTAACAACAGTATAACCTATTGTTCGAACACATGTAACTTGATATAACACGCTGGAAGATTAAACCGAAAAACCACCAGGACAATAATATGCTTTTCATCCCTCTGGCATGAAAACCTTGATCCAAAATCAAAAATGTTACGGATTAATGAGTAGTGATCGAAATTCAGAAGACTCAACGGTAGTTTTCTTAGACCCTGTATCGATAACCCGCCAATAAAGAACATTATCCCCATCGTCCTTCTGAAGAAATTTCACCAGAACAGAGTTTTTGAGCGTTACCGTAGTCAACCCTTTTTTCGCCTTGAGGGTAACAAGGCATTTTTTATTCGTGAAATCGCTGGTCGTGCTGATTTCAACAGCCGCGGCTTTAGCCACAGAAGGCGACGCGAACGAAAAATCAACGCACTGATCCGAACCCGTCGAAAAATGATCATCCGGAGCCGTAGCCGTCATCGCCAGAGCGACCCACGAAAGCGTTTGCGCCTCACTGGCCGAGGCAACGCCTTTGACGGTACCCACGACTCGCCACTGAAGGCTGCGGTCACCGTTTTCTTTAGCCAGAATCTTCAGCCAGTCTTTGACCGTAAGAACATAAAAGGCTTTCCCCGCGGAAACCTTAAACTTAATGATCGTTTTAGAATTCGAAAAATCACCTGCCGGATCAACTTCCAGTTGAACGCTTTTCAGATATGGATCGGGCGCCCAACGCAAAGTAATCTCATCGAGACCGTCAAAAGTGGAATTAGAACCAGGGACAAGAGGATAAATATCATACTCAAGATTCGCCAGCGGCTCGATGTCCTCCCACGACTGTTCAAGAAGGTCCGCTATTTCCCCAATAGCGACTAAAACCGTTGCCTCATCGATTTGCGTATTGCGAATGCTTTGCCACAGAGTGTTCATTTGGCTATACAGATCAGCGATCTCTGTGTAGTTGTTATCCTCCAGCCACTGGATCATATACGGGGTCATCTCCATCTTACGCCCGCGAAGGGAGTCGGTAAAGCAGGCCGTGGTGGTTTTCCCCTGCTGGATATTCCCAATAGCGCTCCGCAAAACTTCCGGACCATCGTAACCATCACGATAGAGATATCCCAGAAGGTCTTCATTCCCACTGAGAACCGGCACCGAAGTAAGATAAAGCATGAACCACGGCCCCCCCTGCAGATTCGAGTCCGTATTAATATCTTCACCGGCCTCCCACGCTTCGAGAAAATGTCCCCAAGGCAAACCCACTCCAATACCATCCGTCTGACCATCATTATCAACATCAATAGCCTGCGAAGGCTGGTTGTCCGTATAATACACATATTCTTCATCATAACCGTGGATAACAACAAAGTGGCTCGCTGCTTCATCAGGATAAGAAGCCCAGAAAGGATAGTAAACTCCCGCATCATCCTTGACATACGAAAAATCAAGATGAACCTGCACCGGAACCCCCGACGCAAGTACCGTTTTCAAATGCACAACCGCATCATCCTCGCTGGTGAAAACAAAAACTTGATCGGCGCCCTTAACGAGAGTCACCCCGCCACCCCCGCCTTTCCCATAACACACCGCGTACCCGAACCCGCAAAGCCGGATCAAATCCATGGTCTGCCCCTGATAGAGCTTATTGTCGCTGTCATAAACTCGTTTATGACAGCCAACAATGCCACCATTGTAATTGCTCCATTCAAATTGGGTAATCATACCCGTGCGGACCAGAATATCTCCTTGGGTAATCGAAGAATCTTCATATTGAATCAGTTGCCCAAGGCTCGAAAGATAGCACACTCCCGCCGGATAATCACCCGAATCATTAATATCCAGATAAACGCTCGTGGGCAGATCGGAAAAGGCAATACGGCAAAGAATAAGGCAAGCCAACAACATCCATTTCGTTTGCATCGCTATAACCTCACTAAAAAAATCTATCTCATACTAAACCCTGAAAGCGGCTTCATCGGCATCATGACATCTTATTCTAAACTGGCATTCCCCATATAAACAGTCCCGAAATTCAATCTGAATCGCAACACTTGGGTTTGCTCCAGAAAACCTCTGTCAGGCTTATTTATCTATCCTGGCAGCATAAAGCGAAAAACTCCAGCCCGACCACAGCGGGCTGCTCTTAACCTAAAGCGCTGCGATTCAGATTAAAATACGCCAAAACTCCTTCAACCTTATTTTTAGTAACCCTTGCATTTTTCTAATTCTTATATTCTCGAAAACTTTCAACAAGAGACTTGAATGACTTTGGACGATACTTATTGAAACTTTCTTCGTCCACATAGATAAAATCAAATCTTATATCAGACTGAATATGATTGATGTCATTGCACCATTGTTCCAGCCGTTCTATCTTTAATGGCACATCTAACTCTTCCAATCCTTTTGTTTCGATGATATAGATTTCTTTCTCACTAACTTTTACTATAAAATCAGGATAATAATTTGATATGTTGCCATTTGCATTGACATAATCAATTCTCAGATTTACAGCGAAATAATTTTTAGCATACGAAACAATATCGTCACAGTTATCAAGAAATAACGCAAATTCAAGTTCCAGATGGCTGTCTCCCACGATTTTATTAAACGCACTTTTTTGGGGTATAAAATACCCTTGCTCCTTTACCGTAAACGGCCTGACCTGTTTAATCTTAATATAATCCTTAATCTCTGCTGAACCCTTATCTACGATCGTTAAATCATTTATTGCCTTTTTGAATGTTTCCAGAATACTTTTGGTAGCGTTGATTTCAGAAAGATTCCGTAAGGTGTTTCTATTATCGAGATTAACTGATTTACCAAACAGATATTCAGCAATAAATTGTTTTATATTGCCGTACAAAATATCATACCCGCTTATAAGCCGTAAATCCTTCATAATTGACTGCGTGAAAAATCCGACCACACTTCGATAATCTTCGATATATACGTCTTTCATTACCGTTGTATGCGAAATTTCATTGGTCGTAATATCCTTGAAAACGATTTCTCGCTGCTGCTCTTCCGAAAATTGCAGGTATGCAATCGTCTGAAATTTTAGTTTATCCAGATTTATTTCTTCCAGCTTTTTATATTCTCTGGCGGTTCGTGCCGTCAATACCGGGATTTCAATGTCAAGGCGGTCTATGTCTTTCTTGACATTTTCCTTATCCACTTCAACAATCATCGGGGCCTTTGGCGCCGTTCCTGCTCCCATACTCACTCGCTGCAATTCCACGCCTTCGGATTGAATCGATTCCACGAATTCCATAAAGGCGTCTGTCCCAACAACGCTTACCTTTTCGGCAATATCTTCTTCGCGATACATTCTTCTTAGTCCGCGCCCCAGCGTTTGTTCGGGCAGGATATTGCTTTTTGATGAATACGCCCGCAAACCTACGATGGTCGTAACATTACGCACATCCCAGCCTTCTTTGAGCATCAGCACCGAAACAATTGCCTTATAAGGACTATCCCAATTGTCAATTTTATTCGCTTGTTCTCTCAATAAGTCCAGTTCATCTTTGTCTTTCCCCGATTTTGCGGCTTCTCCGATTTCCCCGCTTCGATTAGTATGAATCGTCAGCACCGCCCCTTTAAGCTCTGGATAGGTATTTTCCAGATATTCCGACACTTCATCGCAGCTATCGGTAACATCGGTCATAACAAAAAGCACTGCTTTTTTGTCAAGCTTTTCATGCTCGATATATGCTTTTCTCCATTCCTCAACGCCCAGATGAATATAATCCGCGTACCGTTCCACATATTTTATGCTTTGGCTCTCATGCAGCTTTGCCCTGCTCGGCCCATCCGGCAATACCGGATGTTTTACGACATTCTGCCAGATCGCCTCCACCAGCGGATAATCGCAAACGGTTTGCACAAAAATAGCGCCGCTGTCATGCCGCGGCGTTGCCGTAACATCGACTTGCAGCGATAGGAATTTATCCTTCTGCTTTAGCTTGTTATGAATATCCTGAATTGACTTAAACCATGCCATCTTGGGATTATGGATATGGTGCGCCTCATCGTTTAATACAACAAGCTCGTCTATGTTGCGGACAATCTCGCCAAGATCGATTTTTGAATCTGTTGTTGCGCCAGTCCATCTTTTGCCCAGGAAATATTCCATCGTATTTTCATCGCTGAATGTCGGCTCTATATCATTGCTCTCATAAACCCTGTGTATATTGGTTAAAAATATGTTTCCGATGGGTTTGGTGATATTGACTTCATCCTGAATATGAAGTTTTAACTGGAAGTCATCCCGCCAGTTCCTGCCCTCAAATCCATTATCCGGCAGAATAGGGTCGTGATAAAATATCTTAAGTCCGTCAAAATCTATTCGCAGCCGGTCTAATACGATAATATTCGGCGCGATGATAAGAAAGTTCCTTGCCAGGTCGGACCCGTCTTCATAGAGCTTATGAAAATAACACCATGCCAATATCAAGCTCAAAACTTTTGTTTTCCCTGAGCCCGTTGCCATCTTGATCACGAACCGCCGCCACTCCTCATCAAACATCCCCGTCGAAACCGCCCCGCTCGAATCAAAACGGATCATATCGTATTTATCTTTTACTTGGGCAACTTCGTAAAGATAAATCACCGTTTCCACTGCTTCACGCTGGGCGAAATAATACGCAAACTTAAAATCCACCCCATCTGATTTATTTTGTATATGTCCGGCTGCAAACCACCATTTCAACAACGCCTTGCTGGTTTCCGACGCTCCTTCATATCCTTTAGCTCGCCATTGTGTTACCCGCTCCCGCAGTTGATGAACCAGCGGCGGAAGAAGTTTCTGATAGGATGACTCCCGCAACGCCTCATCCGCCGGAAACCACCGGACTTTCGGGTCGAGTATTCCATAAGGAGAAGATGGAAAGTCTTTATGTATCGCCATTACTCGCCTTTCAATAGCTTTTTATCTTGGGACTGCTGAAGATAATTTTGTCTCGAAACAACCCTTTTGCCGCTCTTAAATTCAAGTTCCTTCCTTGCGTTACCTGCCACTTCTCCGCCTTTTTGGGCGGCTTCCTTATTTTCAGTAAATCCCTGGGCGTCTTTAATTCGCGTTAGTTCTGTTGTGGCCGCTTCGCCAAGCATAGAGAAAATCAGTTCGAGGTCGTTCATATGATCCCGCAGATTTTCACGTTTTAAACCCTTCAGTTTCTTGTATTGCGAAGGCGTCAGACCGAAAGCGGCCTTGGATATTTCAGCCGTAAGGATAGCATATTCATTGTGCTCTTTCACGCCCCGCTTATCCCACTCATCAGTCAACTCCTCTCTGACGGCTATTCCTCGCATCCGCTTTTCTATCCAGTCCTCTGAATACCCCTTGGCCTTATACAACGCCTTTGTTCTTTTGGTGGCAAGCTCAGGATTCTCTATCTCCTGCACGCGTTCATAGCCGACTTGGGCCAGCCAACGCTTGAACGGTTCGGCCCTGGGGCTGGGTATTGACTGGATAATGCGGAAAATTCCTTCCGTATCAGCGCAATCAGTAGTACGCATTTTGCCGTCCGGCGCTTCCAATTTCAACCCGTGACAAAATGTCACGACTTCACTTCCTTCTTCTTTTAATCTTTGTTTTAACTTTCTCCAATACGCTCCGGCATCAGGGCTTTCAGTCAATGCCTCACATACGTCAACAACCGAGAACCACCATTCGTTTTTATGAATGGTTTTTCTTATCCCTTTGCCTTTGAACACCGCTATCTTTGTCGTCTCCATACTATACTCCAACCTCAATTATCTTCATCGTATCGTTCCCAAATATATCCACCACTTTCACAGCGATCTTGTACCGCTTCCCCTTCTCATATTCAAACTCAATGCTCCTCATCTCCAGCGAACGGTCTTTCCTGGTCCGAAAGCTCTGCCATTCGTTTTCAAACACATAATCGCCCGTCCACTTCTCCTCCACCTCGCCGGTTTCAGGATTCTTGACCCGGATTATCTCCCGCTTGCTTTCAAAGTTAAAATCCACCGCCCAGTAATCTATCCAGTCAACCCAGCTTTTAGTCAAAACCTCTTTTAAAACCTCGCCTATCTTGCTCTTGCTGACCTTAATAATCTTTCCGTTTTCCACAACGATTTTAGTCTTGCCGTTTTTAAGTCCCGCCGCGGCGTTCTTCACCGTGTCCTGCGAATAAAAAACCGAAAAGTCCGTCAGCTCCACAGCCACTTTCTTGCCCTTATAACGGGGCGTAACCTCGATATAAGAAACATCATGAAAAACCACCTCATCCTTATCCACCGCCCTTTTATCAAACACCTCCGGCGGAATATACTTCATCGCAAGGTCTATCCCCTTTTCCTTTGCTTCATCGAGTATATTGGGGAAAAGCCCCATCTCAAACTCAAACGCCAAAATATCGGCCTTGGTAATATGCTTCTGCCTGCATTCGAGAATAATCTCCTCAACAAAAAGTCTTGTTACCGGCAGATTCACCGGCCCGATGGCCACCAGCCGGCCCGCCTTTTTGCCCAGAAAACACTTGAAGTTCTCTATCCGCTCCGCCTTGTAGGCCCGCAGGATAAGTTCGACAAAAGCCCGCTCCTTTGCCTCAAGCTGCCGCCGCTGCTGCTCCGCCCTTAAATTCGGATTCACCCCGATATAATGCGCCCGCTCATACTTGCCGAGGTTAAGTATCTCAAACGCTCGGTAGTCTTTCCCCTCCTCCTTCAACTTCCGCTGCATCGTAATCATCCGCTTCCGCGTCGTATGTATTGCAAACTTCCCCAGGTCGCTGACGATCCACTTGCGCCCCAGCTTCTCCGCCACCGCCGCCGTCGTACCCGAACCGCAGAAAAAATCCGCGACCAAGTCGCCTTCGTTGGAGGAGGCCTTAATAATGCGTTCGAGCAGAGATTCCGGCTTTTGTGTGGGATAGTCCACCCTTTCATCAGAGGTATTACCAACTCTATCAATATCGTCCCAAAGAACTGAAAGCAGGTTCCCACCTTTAGTATCATCAAGATAAATTTTAAGCCCATCCATTCTAGGTGATCCATCCTTCTTCTTTAATATCTTTCCCTCTTCCCACCATTGTTCTAGCTGTTCTAATGATGCTCCCCATGATCGGTTACTTGGCGGCTTGGTCCCACGCCATTCAAATTGTCGTGAAGTGTTCCTTGTAGAAAAGGTGAGATTTTCGGCCTTGTATAACCTACCATTCTCATCTTTTTTGTATCTGCTTAACTGAGCTTCACCGTATGGCGTGAACTGATCATTGAAAATATATGACTTAGATTTGCTGTAATAGAAAATGTTTTCATTGGTTCTTACATAGCCTGTGGTTTTGAAATTATGGGCTGAGGCTCTTTTCCAAATAATCTCGTTTTGAAAGGAATCCGCCGAAAAGACCTCATCAAGTACTTGTCTCAAATGCCCGCTTACCCTCCAATCACAATGCACATAGATGCTTCCGTCGTCGGCGAGGAGGTCGCGCATGAGGACGAGTCGTTCGTAGATCATGGCGATGAAGGAGTCGGCTCCTTTTCCCCAGGTATCGCGATATGCGATTTCTTCAAGGATGTTAGGCTGTTTGGTGAACGTCTCATCCCCGATTTCAATATCCATCGAGAAGTCCGCGCCGACATCAAAAGGCGGGTCGATATAAATCAGTTTAATCCCGCCCTGTTTTTCGATCACCTCCCGTATCGGCCCATTTTTCAGGCTCGATAGTATCAGCTTGTTATCCCCCCAGATAAGTTTATTCGTCCACCCCTTTAATTGCCTGCCTCGATCATCCTGCATAAAATCGAACATCTCGTCGGTTTTACGTTTAACGCCTTCTTCAATCCGCGGCTCATCCACCTGTTCGATCACCTGAAACGGCAGCACAACGTTGCAGACCTCGCTTGTCTTGCCGTTCCAGACCAGCTCCACCTCCCGCTTGTCGCCAAACAGCAGAAACCGGAATTTATCATCCAGCGGCTTACCATCTTCAAGGCACTGGAGAATTTCCCTTTTTTCCGTCTCAGTAAGCTCTATCTTCGCCATCGGCTGTTCCTATCCGCCACCTTTTTGGCCATTTTTTCACCTAACTCCATTAAATCCAACAACTTACCCGCCTTTTTGCCAGTTTAATCCGTGCAAACCAATCTCATCCGCCCCATGTCGAGTAGACATAATATGGTTCCTTCATTTAGGTTTAGTTTGTTTTCTCTGTTTCTCTTGCCTTTCGGTATCAAGAGTGCCACAATATTCAAACCTTGTGAAGAACTTCAATGCCCCTCACAGAACCGGACTTGTGGATTTCCCACATCCGGCTCTTCAGCTTAACTCACCTTACACCTGACATATCATAAAACTTATGCACTATTCTTGGCCCAGGCAACGGATAATGTTCGAGATACTCCTTGAACTTGCCCAAATTCATCTTACGTTTTTGGCTACGCCTATTGAGCCACTTTTGTACCATTTTGGTTGTTAGGTCATAGAACCTTGCGATACTCGCATAGTTTTCACTAACGCCATAGTACTGAAAATGGCCTTGCAGTTTGGCTGCTAGGATCTTCCACCAGTCTTCAGTCTTGACCTGATTTCTTATCGATCTGAGCCAATCATTCATCTCTCTGCATTTTGCGGAGAATCTCTTGCGACTCGTCTTTCGCCCAAGCTTAAAATTGCCTTTGCGAGACGTATCACAATAGTGCGTAAAACCCAAAAAGTCAAACGTATTGGGCTTGCGGTTCTGACCTCTGGCATTCTCCCTTTCATAGCGGCCAAAGGTTATCCTTCGGCTCTTTGTCGGATGAATTTCCAGACCGTACTTATTGAACCTGTTCTTTAACGCTCGTTCAATACGTTCCGCATCGTCTGCATAGCGGACCACACAAACAAAATCGTCAGCATACCTTACAAGCTCGCAGAAACCTCTTACATGGCTTTTGACCGTTGTCTCAAACCATTCGTCAAGTACATAATGAAGGAAAATATTGGCTAACATCGGGCTAAGGATGCTGCCTTGGGGCGTACCCTTGTCCGACTTCACCAGTTGACCATCGTCGATATATCCGGCTTTCAAAAACTTACCTATCAAGTTCAGCAATGCTGTATCCGATATTCTTATTCGGATAAAGTCCATGAGTTTATCATGGTCAACATTGTCGAAAAAGCCTTTGATATCCGCTTCGACAATATGGCCCACCGGCTGAAACATTATCAGGTCATTGAGTTGCTTCAACGCCTGATGACAGTTCCTCTCTGGACGAAAGCCATAGGAACAGTCCATAAAATCCTGTTCATATATGCTCTCAAGTATCCACGTGATGCCACGCTCTACTATCTTGTTTTCCAGTGCGGATATTCCTAAAGGTCGAGTCTCTTTCTCGTTCTTGGGAATATATACTCGTCTCGCTGGTATCGGCTTATACTTCTTTCGCTTTAACCTTGAAACCAGTTGCTCCAGATTCTTGTCCAGGTCAACTCCATATTCTTTCCAGCTTATGTTGTCAATTCCTACCGCCCTATTCCTGTTGAGGCTTTGGTAGCAATCCCGGAGATATTCAACATCCAGTAAATGAGCAAGGCTCGTAAACTTAAATGTGCGGCCTCTCCGAGCATGACCGGATATGAGAGATAACTTCGTCCATGTTTTTCCAATTTCAGGGTATTGCATGTCTAAAATTCACCTCTCTACGTTAAACCGCTGACCCCTTCGAGTGCCCAGCACCATCTGGTGCAAGACTCGCTGGGCATTACCCCAACTACACCTCTACTACGAGTCAGTCCGACTACCATATCGCCATACTTCCGCCTTGCCTCTTCAGCTTGTTGGAAACTTCTGTTAGGAGCGATATGGTTCTCCCAAGTTCCGATGTGAACAGTTTGATTACCTGCCATGGACTCAGACCCCGGCACGTCGCTGACATGCTCGCCTTTAATAACGCATACAGCAATACTGGCTTCCAGAACACGGAACCCTTGGCCCAATGCGACAAGAATAATTTCGGGGCTCATTACCTTCACTTGCGTTATGGCCGATAATCCGCCATCCCTTTGGCTTCGCATAACTTGTTACCTCATTATACGCAAAGTTCTGTTCTGGCCCGGCGGCTAACCTTTGGCCAGGCTGGATTGTCCAGCTTGCTCACACCAACTTCACTTGGCGCACCCGTGTCCTATTCTTTTCCTCCCTATCGCCTCGTCCCTGTTGCCTTCCTCCTGTT
>CAZICK010000032.1:0-39978 GCA_964537505.1 uncultured Pirellulales bacterium | reverse complement strand
TTGTGGTCGGTTTCGATCCGGCGGTGGAGACTGCTCGATTGGATGCCTTTGAAGCTGCGTACGGCACTGGCAATCTTACGCCCGGTGTCCATATCGTTGGTCCGTGGAGTGGTAATCTCTCTAACGGCGGTGAGAAAGTAGCTTTGGAGAAACCTGAAGCGGGCGATCTGCCTGGTGATCCTGATTTTTGGGTTATTGTCGATGAGGTGATTTACTCCGATGTGGATCCATGGCCAACGTCGCCTGACGGCCTTGGCGATGCCCTGCAAAGGATATCCACTGACGCGAATGACAGCGGTAACGATCCGACAAACTGGACCGGCGACACGCCTTCACCATGAAGCGGCAAAGATAGTCTTCACGAATAATTTTTGTCGATCTGAGGCTGCTGTTAAAACATTTGTATATAGTTTAGGAAATAGCCAATGCTGAAATCTGATGTTTTAAGAATTTTGTTATTCGTATTGCTGTCAACCATGTTTTTGGTGACCTGGGCATCTGCGGATGGATTAGTGGGTGATCTTAGCGAAGACTATAGCGTCGATTTGGAGGATCTGTTAGCATTGGCTGGGCAGTGGCTCGACGAATTCGGCTGTGTAGGGCATCCGGATGATTGCGCCGATCTGGTTGGTAATAATGGAGTTGATTTGGCTGACTTTGCCGTGGTCTCGGCCAACTGGCTTGATACCGCCAATCTGAAGATCAATGAGTTCATGTCAAGCAATTACAGTACCATAGATGACGACGAAGGTGATTTTGATGACTGGATCGAGATATACAACAGCGAAAATGGACCTGTTGATATTGGCGGCATGTACCTCACTGACGATTTGGAGAACCCGACTAAATGGCGGATTCCCGACGATGCCCCCACAGAAACCACTATCGGACCACATGGCTATCTTTTAATCTGGGCAGACGGCCAGCCGGAGGAAGGGCCGCTGCATGCGGATTTCCAACTCGAAAATACCGGTGAGGAAATTGGTCTGTTCGCCGGCAACGGCAGCACCCTGATTGACAGTGTTATTTATAGTCAGCAGGTAACCAACATTTCTTTTGGTCGCTATCCCAATGCCGGTGATAACTGGCGTTTCTATGGTAGTCCTACTGCGGGGTCGGAAAATATTGGTATGGGTTACCTGGGGCTGGTGGCTGAGCCGGAATTTAGTGTCAAGCGTGGTTTTTATGATGAATCATTCGGCGTGGTCCTGACGTGTCCGACCCCCAGCGCGATGATACGTTATACTCTCGACAGCACTGATCCGACGGGATCTTCCACCTTATACACCGGCACGCCGGTTGCAGTCAGCAGCACTACATGTCTGCGCGCGGCGGCTTTCAAGACGGGCTATCTGCCTTCGGCGGTTGTTACTCATACCTACATTTTTGTTGACGACGTCATTGAGCAGCCCGAGATGGCCACCGACATAACGCAAGACCCCGTTTGGGGTCCGCAGATGCATGACGCCCTCCTGGAGATTCCTACTATTTCTCTGGTGACACCTTACACCATCCCTGACTATCCTATTCAAAGTCCACCTGAAGTGCCGGTATCAATCGAAATGATTTTCCCTGACGGCTCCAAAGGTTTTCAGGCCAATGCCTGCGCCGAGCGTTACGGTGGAATATATACTGTGTGGCCAAAACAAGCTTTGCGGATAAGTTTCAAGAGCATTTACGGACCAAGTCGGCTCGAATTCGATCTGTTTGGCGATACCCCTTATGGCGGAGATGACGCCACTGATAGTTTCAACCAGATTATTTTGCGTAACGGAAGCCATGATTCCCTTTGGTACAGCGAGTACATTTCCAAGGGGGTCTATACACGCAACCGCTATTGCTTTGACCGACAAATAGAAATGGGACACCTCTCATTACGAGGGAAATTTGTGCATGTATATCTCAATGGTGTTTATTGGGGACAGTACCATCTGATGGAACGACCTACCGCTGACTTCATGGCTACTTATTTGGGCGGCGACGAAGAAGATTATGATATTATGAAAGGTCGTGGTGGTATTTTTTGTGCGGAGGGAGACAGTGCGGCCTGGGACTACCTGGTTGCCAATACCGACGACTATGAAATCGTACAGGAGTACATGGATGTCGATAATTATATCGACTACATGCTCTTAAATTTCTACGGGGCAAATGACCATGACTGGTATTCAATGCACAACTGGGTCGCCGGCCGGAGGCGGGAAGCCGGCGGCAAATTTATGTTCTTTATGTGGGACAATGATTTCCTTTTCCGTAGTTTGGACTACAATACTGTCGATGACAACGGTGGACCGGGCTATATGTTGGAATCATTAGCACAACACGAAGAATTCAGAATACGGCTTGCGGATCGTGCTCAGAAACACTTCTTTAATGACGGGATGCTAACTCCTGCCCGTGTTCAGGCTGATTTTACTGAATTGACTAATCGCATAGCAAGAACAATTATCCCCGAATGTGCCCGATGGTCCCAGACAGCAAAGTTAACGTATGATAACCCCGATTTTACTTACACTCCCGATACCCTGCAGCAATCTGTTGACTGGATTAAATTCGATTGGGGCAATGTTCAAACTGATAGAGTTATTCAGCAGATGCGTGATGGGCATGAGGGTGTGAGTCTTTTCCCCAGTATTGACGCTCCCACGTTCAGTCAGCACGGGGGCGAGATCGCCTCGGGCGAGGCGATTTCGATGACGGCCCCGGCAGGGGTGATCTGGTACACCACTGACGGTGAGGATCCGCGTGTCTCTTGGGGCAATGGGATTTTGAAGCTGGTGGATTCGCAGACGCCGATGCAGGTATTGGTCCCGACCGATGACTCCCTGGAACTGGGCTGGACGTTTCCGGGCTTTCCGATTGGTCCAAGCTGGACGACCGGGACGTCTGGGATCGGTTTTGATGTTACGGTAGTAGATGGGTTTGCCAGTGAGCCGGTGGCGCATTGGCCGTTTGACGAGTTGGATGGGCCGACGGCGCTCGATGCCACGGGTAACAATTACAATGGTACGCTTTATGGCGATCCTGCGAGGGTGACCGGTCATGTAGGTTCGGGAGCACTTCAATTTGACGGGAGCAACTATGTTTCCTGCGGTACTACGCCTGGCTCAGCGGAGAATCTGACATTTTCACTGTGGATTAAGCCGAGTTTGGAACAGGCCGGTCGGCCGTTGAGTAAAATCTCAGAAGGCTCCGCCCCGGGTAGTGGTTACGCGGCAATGCTGCGTCCGGAATCGGGCAATCCGTATTGGAATAAGGCGGCGATTGTACGGATCGGCGCGGATGAGAACTATGGCGGATGGGGCAATGAGTGCATGACAAGCAAAGCATACGAGCCCGGTGTGTGGTCGCATTTGCTTTATACTTTTGACAGCGTTACTGCAACGGGCAAGATATATGTCAACGGTCTTTGCGCTGGTACGAAGGTTGGGGCGGATCACACCTTAAACGGGGTGGCCAATACGCAGAATGATTTGTGGATCGGGAAGGGATGGTCCGAGCCTTATGTGGGGGTGATAGATGATGTTGCGGTTTGGGATATGGTACTGCCGGAATATGAGATTATTACCATAGCATCAGGTGAGCCGGCTTACAAGAGTCTGATCGAGACGGATATCGAATCGCAGATGCACGATACAAATGCTTCGGTGTATATTCGCATTCCGTTTAACGTGAACGATCTGTCAGAGATTGATCGATTGGCGCTCAAGGTGAAATATGATGATGGTTTTATCGCGTATCTTAACGGTCAGAAAGTAGCCGAACGTAATGCCCCAGCGTCGGTGGAATGGGACTCCTCGGCTACGGGGGAACATCCGATTAGCCAAGCATGGTTTTTTGAAGAGATCAATATCAGTGCTCACATTGATAAGCTGTTCAGTGGCAATAATGTTTTGGCTGTTCATGGTCTGAACATCAGCAAGAATGATGATGATTTTCTGATGTGTATCGAGTTGGAGACCGGCAACATGCCGGGCAATGTTTCCGGTAGTGCGATCGAATATGCCGGTCCAATCAGCTTCAGCGAGAGTACACATCTCAAGGCACGGGTGTTGGGCGGTGATACGTGGAGTGCGCTGAATGAGGCTGTTTTTGCCGTTGGGCCGGTGGTTGAGAATCTACGTATTACGGAGATTATGTACCATCCGCAGGATCCCAATGCTGAATTTGTTGAACTCAAGAATATCGGAGTTGACCCAATCAATATAGGGCTGGTTCGCTTTACTAATGGGATCGAGTTTACTTTTCCGTCTCATGAACTGGCCGCGGGCGAGTATGTGCTGGTTGCCCAGGATCCGACAGCCCTGGCGGCTGCGGCGCCATCGATCCCGCCTAGTGTTGGGATACTCGGCCCGTACACCGGTCAACTCAACGATGGCGGAGAGAAGATTAAGCTTGTCGATGCCATTGGCCGAACGATACATAAATTTGACTATAAAGACGGCTGGTATGAGATCACCGACGGTCAGGGATTTTCTTTGACGGTAAATGATCCCACAGATGCCAATCTGAACATTTGGAATGAAAAGGCAGGCTGGCGGCCGAGCGCTTCCGTCGGCGGTTCGCCCGGTGAAGATGATAGCGGACAGGTTCCGGAACTCGGCGCGATTAAGATTAACGAATTGCTGGCCCATTCTAACGTGGTTTATTCTTATGACTGGATTGAGTTGTACAACACTACTGGCGCGCCCATCAACATTGGCGGCTGGTATCTCAGTGACGATGCCAATAATTTGAAGAAATATACGATTCCGGACGGTACTTCAATTGGTGCGTATGGTTACTGTGTTTTCTATGAGAATCTGCACTTTGGCGTGGGTAACCCAGCTGATCCGGCCAATGTACCGTTTGCCCTGAGCGGGAACGGTGAAACGTTGTATCTCAACTCCGGTCAGGGTGGCGTACTAACCGGATACAGTGAAGAGGAAGCCTTTGACGCTTCGGAGACTGATGTGCCGTTCGGTCGTTACGAAAAGAGCACCGGCGCCTTTAATTTTGTGGCGATGAGTTCGCCTACGCCGGGATCGGCCAACGCTTATCCTAAGGTTGGTCCTGTGGTGATTAGTGAGATTATGTACAATCCGCTAACCGAAGGCGATGCGGAGTATGTGGAGCTTTTGAATATCAGCGGTTCGACGATTCTCCTGCAGGAATGGGATAGCGTTCATGGAATATACGTTCCATGGCAGTTTACTGATGAGGGGGGTATCACTTTTGACCTGCCGCTTATACCTATTGATGCCGGCGAGCGGATATTGCTGGTGAAGAATAAGACCATTTTCGAGACTGAGTTTACCGATGTTCCCATTGGTGTGCGGATATTCGCGTGGGGTGTGGGTAAGTTGGATAACGGCGGCGAGAGGATAGAAATATCCAGGCCTGGCGATCTGGAAGGTCTTACCCGCTACTACATCCGCGTGGACCGTGTGAACTACGACGATGATTCACCCTGGCCGAGTGGGTCGGATGGCGGCGGCAATTCTTTGACGCGTATTGTATCAAGCGATTACGGCAACGACGTGGCCAACTGGCGGAGCGAAACACCTACTCCTGGTGAATAGATCATGTTATGGCTGGAGCGAAATCACAGGAACAGAATAAGTAAAATCGATTCTGTTATTCTTGGCCGACAAGTGGCCGATACGTCTCATGGACGCTATCACAATGGGACCGATAACTGGTCCAGACATGTTACCGCATCGCATGGAAACACAAATAGTTTTTACGAATTGGTTCTGAAATCCGTTGGAACCAGGCGTATAATATAACGAAAAGTAGTGGTATGAAATGGTGTAAAGAACAGGAGAATGAAAAATGTCAGGCTTTAATGTTACAAAAATCTCGTTGCTTGTATTAATTTCAATCGCAATTTTGGTAGGCCCCATCCTGGCAGGTAACCCGGCGGGTGATGTGAACTCCAGCGGTGAGGTGGATATAGGCGATCTGGAGATTTTGGCAGAGCAGTGGTTGGACGGCCCAGGCTGTACTGGTCATCCTGACGATTGCGCAGATCTGGTCGGCGATGACGGAGTCAACATAACAGATTTTGGCATAATGAGCGAAAACTGGCTGAAACAGTGGACGCCGATCCCGCCTGTACCAAGTCTGATTTTGCCGGCGAACGAATCGAACGTTGCCGGGACAAATATAGATTTCTCATGGAGCACTTCACCCGGGGCTAACAATTATCATCTTCAGGTTGCTGACGATGTGGGTTTCAGCAGTTTGACCTATGACGGAATTGTCGGCGATACCACCAGCATTAATCTGGGTGATTTCCCCACCGATGGAAGCAGATTTTACTGGCATGTGAAAGCCGGATATTACGCAGGGGATCCTTTTTCGGAAGATTTGCTTTCAGCGGAATCGACCGGCTGGCACTATCGCAAAGGGCAGTCAGAACCACCTTCCAATTGGCGCGAACTTGGCTTCACAGAAGATGGCACATGGCAGGTGGGCCAGACGATCATCGGCTTCAGTAACAGGGATGAATTTATACCAAACACCGAACTTACCGACATGTACCAAAACTACTATACGGTGTACGCTCGTCACAGTTTTGAGCTTGACACCCCTCCCGGATATGAACTCAGTACATTGACGCTGAGGTTATTTATCGATGATGGTTGTATCGTCTCAATCAATAACAACGAGTTGTATCGTTTTAACGTTTCGGATGGACCAAAATACTACAACAGCTTCAACGGTCTGGACTATCTCAATCCGTCATGGACACAGGAGGAACTAACAGATATTTCTTCTCTTGTGGAAGGGACAAATGTTCTGGCTATGCATGTCCTCAACAACACTGTCAACAGCAGCGATCTTGCGGTTGAAGCTGAATTGATTGCTAATTTTGTTCCAACAGGTGTTGGGGGATGGAGTGAATATTCGCCCACCTGGTATTTTGATAATGGTACCGTGCCGATACCGTCTGTGCCCGGTCTGAGTTTGCCGGCAAACGAATCGAAAGTCGGCGGGACAAATATAGCTTTCTCATGGAGCGCTTCAGCTTTTGCCAACGATTATTATCTGCAGGTTGCCACCAATTCGGGTTTCGTCGCCGGCAGTTTAATCTATAACGGCGCAGTCGGTAATACCACCAGCATCAATCTCGGATCCTTCCCTTACGATGGAACGAAGTTTTACTGGCATGTCAGGGCCGGTAACGCTAGTGGATGGAGTGCATATTCCACCGCCTGGTGTTTTTATAATGAAGACCCGCCGCTACCGCCCGAGTTCAGTCTGAAGATCAATGAGTTCGTGGCGAGCAATAACAGTACTGTCAGCCATTTCGGTAACCGTCTAGATGAATTTGGTGACGATGTATATGAATTTGAGGACTGGATCGAGATATACAACGCCGGAGATGTAGCTGTTGATATTGGCGGGAAGTACCTGACCGATAATTTGTCCAATCCAATGAAATGGCAGATTCCGAGCGATTCTCCCGGCCAAACTACTATCGCCTCGGGTGACTATCTTTTGATTTGGGCAGACGGCGAGCCGGATGAAGGAGTGCTGCATGTGGATTTCCAAATCGGTAAAGACGATGGGGAGATCGGTCTCTTCGACAGCGACGGCATCACCCTGATCGACAGCGTCATTTATGATCAGCAGGTAACCGACATTTCTTTCGGTCGCTATCCAAATGCCGGTGATAACTGGCGACACTATGGCAGTCCTACTCCGGAGGCGGGGAATACCGGTACGGTTTACCTGGGTGTGGTTGCTGATCCAGAATTTAGTGTCCGTCGTGGTTTTCACGAGGAGGCCTTTAACGTGGTCCTGACGTGCCCGACGCCCGGCGCAACGATGTATTACACTTTCGACAGTACCGATCCGACGGAATCTTCCACCCTATATAGCGGCCCGGTTGCAGTCAGCACCACTACATGCCTGCGAGCAGCGGCCTTCAGGACGGACTATTTGCCTTCGGCGGCTGTTACTCATACTTACATTTATGTTGACGAGGTTATCGCTCATCCCGATATGGTGACCGACATAACGCAAGACCCCGTTTGGGGTCCGCAAATATATGATGCCCTGCTGGAGATTCCTACTATCTCCCTGGTGACACCTTACACCATCCCTGACTATCCTCTTGAAAGTCCGCCTGAAGTGCCGGTCTCAATCGAAATGATTTTCCCCGACGGCAGTAAAGGTTTTCAGGCCAATGCCGGGGTCGAGCGTTTCGGCAGACAATATACTGTGTGGGAAAAACAAGCTTTGCGGGTAAGCTTCAAGAACATTTACGGGCCAAGCCGGCTCGAGTTCGATCTGTTTAGCGATACCCCTTATGGTGGAGATGACGCCACCGATAGTTTCAACCAGATCATTTTGCGTAACGGAAGCCATGATTCCCTTTTCTACGGCGCCTACACTTCATGGGGAATCTATTCACGTGGCCGCTATTGCTATGACCGACAATTTGAAATGGGACACATCTCATTACGCGGGAGATTTGTGCACATGTATCAAAATGGCAATTATCGGGGACTTTATGACATGTTTGAAAGGCCAACCGCTGATTATATGTCTCAATACCTGGGCGGTGAAGAAGAAGATTATGACATTGTGAAAGGCCGCGGCGGTCTTGTTTATATGGAGGGAGATTTTAACCCGGATGGCACGATACAGTCATGGCTTGATATGAAAGCGAATCTTGGCAACTGGGAATCAGTGAAGGAAAATATAGACATTGATAACCTTATAGATTATTTGATTTTGAATTTCTATGGCGGAAATGACCATGACTGGTATGGCGATCATAACTGGGTTGCCGGTCGAAAACGCGAACCAGGCGGTAAATGGAAGTTCTTTATGTGGGACAACGATTTCCTTTTCCGCATATTGAACGCCGACACTACCGATAACGGCGCACCGTCCGACTTGTATGACTCATTAAAGGTGCACGCAGAATTCAAGGTGAGAATGGGCGATCGCGCTCAGAAACACTTCTTTAATGGCGGTATGCTCACACCTGCCCGGGTTCAAGCCGATTTCACCGAGTTTGCTTCTCGCATAGAAAGAGTAGTTATCCCCGAATGCGCCCGATGGTGCGAGGTTGCAAAGACTGCAATCGAGAATGCTTACCCACCCGATTTCACTTACACTCCTACTACCTTCCAGGACTCCGTTGACTGGATTAAATTCACTTGGGCCCCTGTTCGAACCAATACAGTTCTTACGCAGATGCGTAATGATGGTGTTTTCCCCAGTATCAACGCCCCAACGTTCAGTCAGCACGGCGGCGAGATAACCCCGGCTGTGCCGGTGTCGATTACGGCTCCGACAGGGACGATCTATTACACCATTGACGGGGCCGACCCCAGACTGCCCGGCGGGGCTATTAATACTGCCCACGCCATTGTATATACCGTTCCGATCAACTTTACCCAAAGCACGTGTCTTAAGGCCCGTGCAAAGAGTGGCGGTACGTGGAGCGCGTTGAATGAGGCTGTTTTTGCCGTGGGGCCGGTGGTTGAGAATCTGCGTATTACCGAGATTATGTACAATCCCGCCGATCTCAACGCCGAATACATCGAGTTGAAAAACATTGGTGTTGACACAATCAACATAGGGCTGGTTCGCTTTACTAATGGAATCGACTTTACTTTTCCGTCTCATGAACTGGCCGCGGGCGAGTACGTGCTGGTTGCCCAGGATCCAGCAGCCCTGGCGGCTGTGGCACCATCGATCCCGCCCGGTGTTGGAATACTTGGTCCATATACCGGTCTGTTCGACAATGCCGGAGAGAAGATTAAGCTTGTCGATGCCATCGGTCGAACGATACATGAATTTAACTACAAAGACGGCTGGTATGAGATCACCGACGGCATCGGGTTCTCGCTGACCATCAAGGATCCGACCAACGTCGATCTGACGAGTTGGGATGATAAGGCAGGCTGGCGGCCGAGTGCTTCCATCGGTGGTTCGCCCGGTGAAGATGACAGCGGACAGGTTCCGGAACTCGGCGCGATTAAGATTAACGAATTGCTGGCCCATTCTAACGTGGTTTATTCTTATGACTGGATTGAGTTGTACAACACTACTGGCGCGCCCATCAACATTGGCGGCTGGTATCTCAGTGACGATGCCAATAATTTGAAGAAATATACGATCCCGGAAGGTACTTCAATTGACGCTTACGATTACTGTGTTTTCTATGAGAACCTGCACTTTGGTATAGGCAACCCGGCCGATCCGGCCAATGTACCATTTGCCCTGAGTGAGAACGGCGAGACGTTGTATCTCAACTCCGGTCAGGGTGGCGTGCTAACCGGATACAGTGAAGAGGAAGCCTTTGACGCTTCGCAGGCTGATGTGCCGTTCGGTCGCTATCAAAAGAGTACCGGCACCTTTAATTTTGTGGCGATGAGTTCGCCTACCCCGGGATGGGCCAATGCTTATCCTAAGGTTGGTCCTGTGGTGATCAGTGAGATTATGTACAATCCGCTAACCGAAGGCGACGCTGAGTATGTGGAGCTTTTGAATATCAGTGGTTCGACGGTGACGTTGCAGAAATGGTATCCCGTTGAGGGAATCAACGTTCCGTGGCGGTTCACCGACAGCGGCGGTATTACGTATGATTTCCCGCTGGGTACTACGATGGACGCCGGTGAGAAAATACTGCTGGTGAAAAATTTGATTGTTTTCGAATCTGAGTTTGGCGGTAGTGTGCCGGGCGATAAATTCGAGTGGGGTGAGGGTAAGCTGGATAACGCCGGCGAGAAAATAGAGTTGTCAATGCCCGGCGATCTGGAAGGTCTCACCCGCTATTACATCCAGGTAGATCGTATCAATTACAGCGACGGCTCACATCCCGTCGGCGACGATCCCTGGCCCACCGAACCGGACGGAACCGGCCAGTCGCTGACGCGTAAAGTGCCGAGCGACTACGGCAACGATGTAGCCAACTGGCAAAGCGCCACACCCAGCCCTGGTGGGTGAGACTCGATTTTCAGGCCCGACAAGGATGTGCGATTTCGCTTACGCGGCTCTACGTGTTGCACGTTTTCCTGCGTGTTGCTTGTGCGCAAAGTTATGCCCAGTGGATATCGTTATACATGGCAGGACCAATCGTAAAGCCTTGTGGTTTATGTGTACCCAATTGGTATGATAATTCCTGTATTGATACGACCTTCGCAAGACGGCCACCAGCCTTCCACGTCACTGTCTGTTTGTCTCAGCTTAGGAAGGTTTTGGTCTTTTTCGACTCTTGAGCATGGCATGGCGTACCTGTACGCCTGTCAAATAAGCCCGAATACCAAAAAACAGCAAAGCCAATACTGCAAATGCGGTAACTATGGCGATCAGTCCCGGCAGCCTGTAGAGAAACGAAATATCTTTTGAAGTGTCGTTCCCGGGCGAAGCAGAACCAGTCTCGGTCGGAACAGGGTCAGACCCAGCAGTGACAGGCGGCTCACCGATCAGCATATATATCAGACAGGCCGATCCAGAACCAACCACGGCGACTATCGCGGCCAAAATGATAAACTTTATTAGAGCAGACCGGTTTTTCTGTTTTTTGGGGCCAAATTCTCTACGTCTTTTCATAACTACAGTATAACAATTTTCGCCGGCGGTTGCCACAGAAAAGATGGTCGGCAAGCAGAAAAATCGAAAAAAATCAGTCAAACAGGTCACTTTTCTGTTATCTGTTTTGTCGATTTTATGGGTATTGATCGGTCATTGAAAAGCCGACAATTACACTGGTCCGGATTATGTCTGTCTGGATTTGATAGTGTTTAGAAATTGTGTTTTTTCAGTGTTGATTGATCGATGATACAACAAAGAAAAAAACAGGCTGGACCGCTGAAAATGCGGTTTTATATTCCGATAATGCTTTTGGTAATGGTATTGTCGGCCGGCTGTACGCCGCATGGGCGAGAACCCCAATTATCGGACCTGGAAGGTTGTGATCCGGCACTTAAAATACAAGCGGTCAAATTGGCCGGGGAGAATGAACTCGTCTCGGCCGTGGTGCCTTTAGTAGATTTGCTGCAGGACGAAGATCGGGCCGTGCGATATTACGCCATAGCGTCACTGCGGCGGATAACCGGAACCGATCTCGGTTACGATTTTAAGGCGGATGCCGGCAGTCGAGCCGAAGCCGTCGCCCGCTGGCAGGAAGAACTGAACCAAAAAAAGACTCAGTCAGTGTCCTGGAACCGTTACGATACAAATGCTGCCGAGCATCAAGAGAAATATTGAGTCGAAATGAACAGTCAATGCAAAATAGCATCGAATCAGGTTGAGTTGCGAATGAACGCGTCTCCACAATTTTTGTGCATAGCGCGGCAGGCAACCAATCGAATGGCTCAAATGGTCGGCCTGAGCGAAAAAGATGTGGATATGGTGACATTGGCAGTGGAAGAGGCCCTGGCTAATGTGATTCAACATAGTTACGGCGGTCCATGCGATGAGCCAATAATTATGCAATTTCGACAGATTGCTTCAAGTCATGGAAGGCCCGCACGACTGGAAATAACAGTGCGGGATTTCGGTAAGCAGGTGGACCCGACGTGTATCAAAAGTAGAGACCTGGATGATATACGACCGGGCGGACTGGGAGTGCATATTATTAAGTCGATAATGGACGAAATAGAATATTCCTGTGAATCCGGTGGGGGCATGAAGTTACAGATGGTCAAATATGTGCGGGAATAATAAGAAACGCTAACAAAGTCAGCCGGTGCTGTCCCAAGCGAAGGCGAAAGGTTGAGAGGTTACAATGGCAGGCGAAAAAGATAAATTCCAGAACGTGGTCAAGGACATCAAACGTCACGGGGATACTGTTATTTTGTCGCTTACCGGAGAAATCGACATGCACTGTTCCGTCCATGTGCGGGGCGAACTGCTCGAAATCATACAGGAAAAACCGGCAATGGTGATTATTGATATGAACGAAGTGGAATTCATGGACTCAAGTGGGTTGGCGGTGTTGGTGGAGGCGCTGCAATTGACCCGCCGGGACAACCGAGTGTTAAAATTAGTGGGACTGCATCCGCGGGTACGAAGTATGTTTGAGATTTCCCGGCTGGACAACTTATTCCAAATCTATAACAGCCAAGCAGAGGCCCTGTCATAATGAAGCAGTCAGCTCCACAACCAGATCGATCTGTTAAGGTAACCGGCTTAGTCAGCCCATTGGCGTCGTTGGGAGCGGCGACACTGGCGATGGCTAAAAGAATTTTCGCTATGGCCGGTGGCATGTACCTGCTGCTGAGCGAAACGGCGGAAAATACAGCCAAGGGACTGTTCACCCCGACAGTACGGCTGGACCGGGAATCGCTAATCACCCAAATGGTCCGTGTCGGAGTAAGGGCTATTCCTATCGTAGTCCTGATAGAATTGGCGATCGGAGTGATTATGCCCTTACAGATGTTTCCCAAGCTCGATGAGTTTGGTCAGGCAGAGCAGGTTGCCACAATCAATGCTATCGCGGCTTTCCGTGAACTTGGACCATTGATGACCGCTATCATACTGGGCGGTTTTGCCGGCGCCAGTATCGCTGCCGAACTGGGTGCGATGGTAATGGCTGAGGAAATCGAAGCCCTGCGGACGCTGGCATTGAATCCCGTGAGATTCCTGGTCGTACCCAGGTTGTTGGCTACGGTGATAATGATGGTACTGCTGACGGTAATCGCCGACGTGGTTATAATTGCCGGCGGCTGGATGACATCGGTCCATTTGGGAATCGATTCCGACATTTTTTATCAGATGACCAAAGATGCGGTCGATATCACCGGTTTTGCCACAGGGCTGATAAAAGCGGCAGTGTTTGGCCTTTTGATAGGGTTGATTGCCTGCTTTCAGGGTCTGACGGTCAAACCATGGCAGGGCAGTGAAGGCGTAGGCCGGGCCACAACCAACACCGTGGTTTACTGTATAGTCGCTGTCATTGGAGCCGATGTGGTTTTCACCGTGATCTTCTATTCGTATGGATTATTTACATAGAAACTATGTTGCTGTGAGTGGTCAGTGCTGACAAACACAACCGAAAAAACTCAGACGAAACCCGCTGTTATACAGATACGCGGATTGACCAAAAGTTTTGCCGATCAGCAGGTGCTGGGCGGTATCGATCTTGACGTGTTTCAGGGTGAGATCATGGTGATTATGGGAGGCAGCGGCTGCGGCAAAAGCACCCTGTTACGCCATTTGGTCGGTTCGATCCGGCCGGATGACGGCAGCGTCAAAATGTTCGGTCAGGAAATAACCACCATGGCCGAACATCAACTTAATGAAGTACGCAAACGATTTGGAATTTTGTTTCAGTCCGGGGCATTGATTAATTCGCTTAGTGTGGGCGAAAACGTGGCTTTGCCGCTGCGGGAGCATACCGCTTTGGACGCGAACACCATTGAGATTATGGTGAAAATTAAGTTGGAACTGGTGGGATTGCGAGCCCACGCCGATAAAATGCCCGCCCAATTAAGTGGCGGCATGAAAAAACGAGCCGGATTGGCCCGGGCAATCGCCCTGGACCCGCAAATATTGTTCTATGATGAACCAGGCGCAGGCCTTGATCCGGTTACCGGCGCGCAGATCGACCGGTTAATCATCGATCTGACCCGTAAACTTAATGTGACCAGTGTAGTGGTGACCCATCAGATGGATTCGGCCTTTAATATCGCCGACCGTATGTGCATGTTAGACAAAGGTGTAATCTTAAAGACAGGAACAAGGCAGGAATTCGAAACTTTACGCGATACCGCACTGGAAGAGCTTTCAACCGAACAAGATAAACTGATACGTCAGTTTCTCCGCGGCGATGCCGAAGGACCGCTGGCTAAACGTAAAGTGCACGGCGATTACGAAAAAGATCTGCTCCAGACAAAATAAAAAGCTGAAATTGAAATAGTACGGAAGTGGAGTTATGGCAAAAAAAATACGAAATGAGATAGCTGTGGGAATAACCGTCATAGTCGTGCTGGTGCTGACGTTATGTATCGTACTGGCACTGGCTGACTGGCCGGACGCGTACGCGGCCAAACACAGCATTACCGTGCAGTTGCCTTACAAGGTGGGACTGCGGGGACTAAGGAGGGGCAGTCCTGTATATCTCGGCGGCGCCAAAATAGGACAGGTCACTAATACCCGAATCGAAAAACTCGATCCTGACTCAACCGGCGACGAAGACGTCTGGGTCTTTTTTACTATGAAGATTCCGCGAAAATATCCTTTACGACATGACTGTGTACTGGTGCCGGAAAGTAACGTTTTGGGCGGGCAAACGATCCTGGCCATAACCGATCTGGGCCGCCTGGGAACTCTCGTTCAGGATGGCCAAACAGTTAAATTGGCGCTGGCCGACAGTATGACCGAAGCTATCAAGCGGGAGTTTAACCCTGATAACCCTGACAGCCTCGTATCGCACCTGAAGTTCGAAGTTGACCGCGGTAATGACGATTCCATTATGGCATCGGTGGCCCACTCCGCGAACAATCTCAAGCAGCTCACTGCCAAAATAGATCGGCAATTTACCCTCGACGATCAGAAGCAAACTCTTATGGTCAAGGTGCATTCGATCCTGGATCAGCTTGGGGATGTTACCGAGCAGATTAATACTCAGTTTGACACCGACAATAAAATGGCCGTGTTGGCCAGGTTGCATATAGCCCTGGATAAGCTTGACACCGGCTTGACCCAGATCAA
The DNA here is from genome assembly GCA_964537505.1 of uncultured Pirellulales bacterium. Lineage (GTDB taxonomy): Bacteria > Planctomycetota > Phycisphaerae > Sedimentisphaerales > SM23-30 > DAINBT01. Next base: position 24,315 of record CAZICK010000032.1, on the reverse strand, counting down.
AGAAATGATAGAAACCAATAAAACAGACGTAACGCAGATGGTCACATCGCTGAGGAACACCGCCGAACAGTTGGAAAATGATTTGCCGACGATAACAAAACAGATTGAACAATCCCTGGCCAAGGCTGATGCCGCCATCGATACCGCCCAGATAGCATTGACAAATCTGAAGGACTTTTCCAGCCAGGCCAGTGACACTATCCAGGTCAACCGGGACAACATCGACCAGCTCATCCAGAATGTTGCTGAAGTCAGTGTCAATCTCAAGCTCGCCAGTCGTGATGTCCACCGGGCGCCCTGGAAACTGCTCTATAAACCCAAAAAGGAAGAATTGAAAATTCAGGGTCTAATAGACTCAGCCGGAGACTTTGCCGCCGGCGCAGAACGCCTCGACAACGCCTCACTGCGATTAAAGACAATACTGGAAACCACCGGCGGGAAAATACCGGTCGATAAGAAAAAAATCGACGCCATCATCACCGAACTGGAAACCAGCTTCGAAAAATTCGAAAAGGCCGAACAAAAATTCTGGAAAGAGCTATAGGCCTAATTGACGCCCATCCTGCATTTACTTGTCTTCTCCCGACTTGCAATAATCGTACATGCCGGTAAAATACGATAATCTGTCGGTCTTGCCGGATCATAATTTCCAGTACCAAGCTGCCAGTTGGAAGAAATCCAGAAGACTCGTTGCCGAGGTGGTAAGCCATGGACGCTATGTGACGTTCCAGATGGCGGAGGTTCTTGTTTCAAAAAGGTTGTTTTGGAAAATCCTCTAAAGAATTAAACGTTTGAAACCTATACCAACTGGCTCTGGTTAATGATAAGCGTTGTTTTTTAAAACAGATTTGATATTCTACTAAAAAGAGGCTCAGCGGCGTAGCTGAACTAAGAGATATATATGGTATATGGGAAATCCCAGATTAGGAGCAAAAGATGGGGCGCACACGTTCTTTTTTCCCCGCTTTTCGTATAACTCTGACAACAATATTTTTTACTTTAACAAACCTTGTCGGAGCAACCCCTGTCGTCGAATGGGATTTCGCCAAAGGCACACTCGGCTGGACGGGCAACCAGAGGGTAACCGATCTGTCCTCTTCCGCTGAAGGAATCATATTTCAATGCACCGGCCTTGACCCATGGATTGAAGGCCCTGCTGTTGATTTGCCTTCGGACAAAATTTTCCGAATTTCTATCCGCATGAAATCAAACGCCGATCCTGGCGCCCAGCTCTTTTATGGACACGTCTTTACAGAGGGCATGTCAAAAAGATTCGGAGTAAAAACTGATAACAAGTGGCACGATTATTCTTTTTTCATCCGTGACAAACTCGGCAAAGACACAAGATTTCGCCTCGACCCATGCACAGCCGCCGGCACCGTCTCCATAGTATTCATAAGCATTGAAGCATTGACCAAAATTGAAGAACCAATACTGAAAAAACCAAAATTACCCGACGACATCACCGTCGAAAAACTTACCTCCAAATCAGGTCAGCTTGAAGTACTTCATTATGGCAAATGTTGGGGAAATTTCGCTGTCAACATTGACAACATTCGCTATGCAGTCGGCTATGGCGATGAATTGATCGGTTTCGTTACCGATGACAAGACCCACTGGCTGTCTCTGGCCGATGCCGATGTGTCATTCAAACAAAACGGCCCTCAAGGATTTACCGCCATTGCAAAGATCAAAGACCCCACTGGCGGAACATGGACAATAACAAGGGCTTTTCGTAAAAACGCCTGCTCTGAAACCATAGATGTCATATCAAAAGTAACTGTCGATAAGGACCGTCAAGTCGTTCGCCTGCCATGGCTGACAATCTTCCCCGGCCTGGGCAACTTTGGCCCAAAAAAACATCAGGCCCTTTTCGCTGGCCTTGAATACCTCGCCGACGAACCTTCCAGCACAAAAGCAGACATCGAAACAGCAGAACACCTCAGACGAATTCCCGACCCCGTGAAAATTACTTTCCCCCTGATGGCAATCGAAACCGAAGGTAAATACCTCGGCCTTATCTGGGGAAAATCCGATATGACCGCCGCCGCCTTCGATTCGCCCGACAGGTTATATAATTCCGGCGCACACCTGATGGAGCTTTCCGCCCCCGCCGTCGGTGACTTTCGCCTTGAAAATGATTACGCCGCCATGGGCGGTTTCACAATGACTGCAAACAAACCCATTACAGCAAAAGCTATGATAATAGCCGGCACCGGCGACTCTGTCGTCCAGGCCGTAAAACATTACCTGCAATTAAACCCCATCCCTCCCCTGCCGACATACAAAAACGGATTCGCAGATGCCGCTAAACTCCTCTCACTCGGCTGGCTCGATTCGGACATCAACCAGGATGGTCTCATCCGACACGCAGTCTGGGGCAATAGCTTCGGACCAACACCCGCCGCAGATGCCGCCGCCCTCATGAACTGCCACGCTGCTCAAACAGAAGACAAAAATCTCCGCGAAAGACTACTACAAGGCAGCAAGCAAATCCTTTCAAAGTTGCCGCCAAATGACCCCTACTCCTCCGGCGTCTCACATGTCCGACCGCCCATTGCCCCGCTTATCTTCGGCAGGGTCACCGAATATGTACAATTACGAAAACAACAGGCCCAGAATCTTCTTAACCAGTTCGACGAAAACGGCGTTAAATTATATCACCCAGGCAAGGTGGATTACTCACGTACACATTTCGCAAAACACGCCAACGGCCTGGCCGCCGGTTCAGTAGTCCAAATACTCGAAGCCGCAACTCTCTGTGCCGACAAACAGCTAATAGAAAAAGCCATTGAACTGCTCGACAAACAAACAATCCTCTATGCAAACACCGTCCCCCGCGGCGCACAAACATGGGAAGTCCCCCTGCACACTCCCGACGTTCTCGCCTCGGCACATCTTGTTAAAGCCTATCTGCTCGGATATATAATTACAGACCGCACCGACCTGCTCAAAGAAGCACAATACTGGGCATGGACAGGCCTGCCTTTTGTCTATCTCGAAAATCCAACCGAAAACCAGGTCGGCCCTTATGCAACAATAGCAGTCTACGGCGCCACAAGTTGGCAGGCTCCCGTTTGGTTTGGAATGCCCGTCCAGTGGTGCGGCCTAGTTTACGGCTCATCTCTATATGACCTCGCCGAATATGACCCCAAAGGTCCATGGCTGCAAATCGCAAAAGGAATTACAATCACAGCCCTGCAAATGACCTGGCCCGAATCTGACAAAGAAAGAGTTGGCCTCCTGCCCGACATATACCACCTCCAGGACCAGAGAAGCGATGGCCCCGCAATAAATCCCGGAACCGTCGGAACAGACCTGGCTCGTGCCTATGATCGCGGCAAAATCTACGATGTCAAAAAAATCAGGTCCACTGGTTGGTTCGTCCATGCCCCCGGTGCAATCAGAAATATAAAAACAGAAGGTGATACCGTAACTCTCGATGTCCATGCATCAGGCAATCTTTTGATATCCGGCGTTCAGAACAGACCGGCGCAAATATCAACAAGACCGATCGGCTCAAGTGCCGAATTTCAGCACGCCCCCATCCAATACGATGAAAAGTTGAAATGCCTTGTGATAATACTTGCCACCCCCTCTAATGTCTCCATCAAAACAGCAAGTTCCTTATTAGAGTCGTATAGTATCGACGAGTTCTCTTTGCCCGGACACGACATCTTGTTGACGGTGAGGTTGCCGGGGAATCGGACTATTTCTTGATAATTTACTTTATGGCAGCAGGATTTCCATTAAACGCCCGCGGAAAGGTTCAAACTCGAACTGAGTGTCCCAGTAATCGGTCACTTGAAATCTATTCGTCCGATGTCACTTCTTGCCTGAGAGATTTAATTTTGCCGCGATGTTTTTTATCCGCCAGCCTCCTTCGCTGTGCCGAAGCCGTTGGCTTGGTCGCCCGGCGGACCTTGGGAGCAACCAGGGCCTTGCGGATAAGTTGGGCCAGTCGGTTGAGCGTTTCCTGACGATTACGCCCTTGATGACGGAACCGGTCCGACTCCATAATCAATATCCCCTGCTCGGTCAGCCGCCGCCCGGCCGATTTCGCCAATCTCTTCCTGGCGGCATCGGGAATCACGTCACAGTTTTTCAGATCGAACATCAATTGCGCACGGGTACTTACTTTATTTACGTTCTGTCCCCCCGGCCCGCGCGAACGGATATACCGAATCTTGATATGATCCGCAGAGATGGTGATTTTGTCATTTATCTGTAACATGGACACCTAAACCGCAGGACTTACGATTGGCTCTGCCAGATACAATGCCAGATACAACGACCCATTGTGTATAAATAGCTGGCTCAAATCAGGTTCTCGATCAGGACAACCCGGCAGGGCGCCCCATCGGACCCGGCCAGTTTTAGTGGACCGCACGCCAGAAAATATTCGCCCGGTTCAATCTCCCCCAGCGTAATAGTCTCCAGGATAGTTACATTATTCCCCAACAATAACTGGTGGACAGTTTTATTGATCTCGCCCGGTTTACCTATGCTCAGGTAGTCCATGCCCAGCAGTAAAATACCCTGATCGACGATAAATTGCGCCGCGGTCTGGTCAATATATACAAAATCGGGATCGAAAGATACCTGACCGTCACCTAATAGTTGTGAGTTGTCGGTTTTTAGCAGCAGCCGTTTGGTGCCCTGCGGAACCTTTTCTCTTAGAACATCGCCGGTAACGATTGGCATAGCACGGCAGTCTGCCACATACGCCCGACCGTAAAGATGGTCCAGTGGAATCTCATCCACGCCATAGCCGTCGGGAACAAAGTGCAGTGGGGCATCGACATGAGTCCCCGTGTGAGCGGACATATTAACCTGGGAAAGATTGGAATGGTCACCGTGTTCGATACTGCCTCGCAGCCTCCGCTGATAGGGCACGTCCTTAGGCCAGACCACCACACCTGTTGCCAAAGTCAGCGATATATCATGGATTATCATGTCTTTACTCATCGGCTGTTATTATAGCGATAAATACTCACAGGTCAACCGACAAGTTGCCTGTCCAGACCGACCTGCAGCAGTAAATAGTTATAAAGTTAGCTGTGACAAGGAATTATAACGGTCAGGGCAGGCTACCGAACTAAATCCATATAAACTATAGCCACAAGTGGGCCAATCTGGTATAATAGTTGCGTAATGTATGGATTTAAATCTCAAATACTATTGTTAATGTTGTTGCCGCTTGTTTGGACGGCATGGTTGCCGGCTTCTGCCATGGCTGAGGAGTCGGTTCAGCCTGGATGTTTGACGGCGGTGGGCGTGTATCAACTGACCGATTTTGACCCGAAACTGACCGGCCGCACAGTCAGGGTAGCGATGGTAGAGCTGAGTCAATCAACAATGTTTGACAATGAGTTGTCGGATTATGCGTTTATGCCCAATTTCGAGCATCGCTCACTTACGCACGTGAACCTTGGCGATCTCTACTGTTATCAGAACCCTCATCATCCGATTGTATGTAGTGATCACGCTACTATGATCGCCGGAACGCTTTTTGGCCGCGATACTTCAGCCGGCCTGGCGGATTTGGGTGCTTTTGAGTACCGTGGAATAGTGCCGGATGCCTTGGTTGAGGTTTTTGAAACCAACTGGTTTATTTACAAACAGGTATTGGCAGGTGTCCGTGAATCGTTCGATAACGATGTGATCAGCATCAGTTGGGGTACGGATGCAAGTGATGCGATTACCGCCTGGTGGCAGCGGGGCATCGATGCCATGGCCCAGCACCAGGGCGTGGTAATAGCAGCCGGCTGTGGTAACGGTTCCGATGACGATTTCACTTCCATTAGCAAACCATCGTGGGGTTATAATGTTATTAGTGTCGGAGCAGCCAGTGGTTTGGGTGATTTCCCCGATTTTCTTCAGTATATAGGCCCCCCGATTATGACCTGCAGCAGTTTCGGCCCGACCGATGACGGCAGATGCAAACCTGATATTATCGCCCCGGGCATTTGCCTGGGCCCGAGCGGTTATTCAGACGAAACATATAATTGCGAAATGACAGCGGTCAGTTACAGCAGTTTTGCCGCCCCGCAGATCGCCGGAATCGCTGCGCTGTTGATCGATGCCATCCGGCAAAATGACATTGCCCACGCGGATGATCCACGCGTAATAAAAGCACTGTTGCTCAATGGCGCCAACAAGCTCATCGGTTGGCACAAAGGTAATTGCGGTCCACGGGACGACCACGAGGTACCCCTGGACTATCAGCAGGGAGCCGGACTGGTCAATGCCTGGAATTCATACCGACACCTTATAGCTGGCCGATACGATCCAAATGACCTCAGCGGCCCCGGCGATCCAAACGACGCCAATCACGGCTGGGACTGGGGCTGGGTCAATTTTGATCCTAACGATCCCGATTCCAAGAGAACATACTATATGCCGGAACCGTTGGAACCGCACAGTTATTTCAAGGCAACATTGTGCTGGTATCGGCATTACCAGCCACAGGGGGTATTCGAACCTTTACCGCTCAATGTGCTCACCCTGGAATTATGGTCCGTTGACCAGCAGGGCAATTTATCAGCGAAACTCGATTATTCCGACAGCACCTGCGACAACCTTCAGCACATATATTATTACAGCCCGCAGGCCCAATCGGTGGCGCTGATAGTAAACGGCATTAGCAGCGGCGTCGGGGACATCTCATGGGAACCCTATGGGTTGGCATATTGCAGTGGGCAGGACAATTGGTCGGGTGATCTGTTTTCCGCTGATTTGGATGCTGACGGCCTGGTCGGTGTTAACGACCTGCTGCAACTGATCGACAAAATATTGTGGACACAGAACAACAACCATCCAATCGAGGAATACCTCCGGGAAGACATCAATGCTGACGGTCAGATTAATGGGCTTGATTTGAGCAAACTGGCCGAACAATGGCAGTGGCGCTCGATCTGGAATTGACCAGCCACTCCGGCTCTCGTGCCTTCTTCCTTTTGATAAAATGGTTCTGAACAACATAGATAGTGATTATGGCCGATTTATTCTTACTTCTTAGCACTTTTAGACCGTCTTGCAGACCAGCTAAAAGACGCGCACAACCGAACCGCAGCCCCATTCTTGCCATTATATGCTTTGCTGCCCTGTTTGTGCTGCTGATTCCAGACACGGCTCAGGCTTATATCGGACCTGGTGCCGGTTTTGCGGTGGCTGGCTCACTGCTGACGATGTTTGCGGCATTTTTCGCCGCGATCCTGGCGTTTTTTACATGGCCCATCCGTTATATTATTCGAGCGGTCCGCGGCCGACACGCCTTCAAAAACAGTCGGATCAAAAAATTCGTGATACTGGGCCTTGACGGACTCGACCCGGGTTTAGCCGAACAATTCATGAACGAGGGGTTGCTGCCCAACCTGGCCAAGCTGCGAGAGCAGGGCTGTTTCAAACGATTGGCAACGACCACTCCTTCTATTTCACCTGTGGCATGGTCATCGTTTCAAACCGGCGTCAATCCGGGCAAACACAACATCTTTGATTTTCTCACACGCGATAAGCGAACCTATCAGCCCAGGCTCAGTTCAGTCGATATCAGAGGCCCAAAACGAAAAATCAATATTGGTAAATATCAGTTCCTCCTGGGCAAAGCCGACATTCGCCTGTTACGCAAAGGCAGGCAGTTTTGGAAAACGCTCGGCGAGCACGGCATATTCAGTCATGTCATTCGCGTACCCATCACCTTTCCGCCGGAAAAGTTTTACGGCGTATCGCTTTCGGGAATGTGTGTACCGGACCTGCGAGGCTCGCAGGGAATGTTTTCTTTTTATACGACCCGCGACAACGACAATGACCCCAGCACCGGTGGTGAAAATTATCACATTAGCAGACAGGGCAACACGATAAAAACCGAGCTTGTCGGATCCGAAAATCCACTCCGCAAGGACAAAAGCGTTTTGAAATGCCCATTTGCGGTAACTATCAAAGATGAAACGTCCGCCTCGATCAAGATTAACGGTGACAGTTACACGCTTGAAAAAAATGTATATACCCCGTGGATAAATGTCGATTTCAAGGCCGGGCCAGGTATGAAGATACGCGGTATCTGCAAGTTTCTTTTGCTCAGCACTGCCCCGGAATTTGAACTGTACGTAACGCCCATCAACATCGATCCGGAAAAACCCGTCATGCCCATCGCCCATCCGGGTATTTACTCGGCTTATCTTGCCAAGCGGCAGGGTCCGTTTGCCACCCTCGGATTGGCCGAGGACAGTTGGGCACTTAACGAAAAAATCCTCAGTGACGACGGCTTCCTCCAGCAATGTGTTCAGATAGACCAGGAACGCGAAAAAATGTTTTTCGATTCACTCGACAAGGTCAAACACGGCCTGTGCGTCTGTGTCTTTGATGGCACCGATCGCATCCAGCATGCGTTCTGGCGACAAATCGACAAAGAACATCCCATTCATCAGGAAGGACGGGGACAATCCAAAGATGCTATCAAACAATTATATCGACGCATGGACGACCTGGCCGCCAGGACGTTGGAAAAATGCAAAGGCAAAGACACCATTTTTATGATTATTTCCGATCATGGCTTTAACTCGTTTCGCTATGGGGTCGATTTGAACCGTTGGCTCGAAGATAACGACTATCTTACCGTCAGGCAAGGCCGGCGAGACGAACAATATCTGCAATCTGTCGATTGGTCACAAACACAGGCTTTTGCCGTCGGCCTGTCTGGCATCTTTCTCAATCTCAAGGGACGCGAATCGCAGGGAATAGTCGATCCCGGCGCCCAGGCCGCGCAGTTGCGCAGGGAAATCGCAGAGAAACTTTGCCAACTTACCGACCCGGCACGGGGGCAACAAAAAGCGATTAAGCAGGTTTACAACTCGCTGGAGATTTACTGCGGACCCTATAAAGACGAAGCGCCCGATCTGCTGGTCGGCTATAACAAAGGCTACCGCGCTTCCTGGGAAACCGCTATCGGCCGGGTGACAGATGAGGTCTTCCATGACAACACCAAAGCATGGAGTGGGGACCACTGTATCGACCCTCAACTCGTTCCCGGCGTACTTTTCTGCAATCGACCCATTGCAACCGATAACCCACGATTGATGGATATAGGCCCGACCGTCCTGGATATGTTTGGCGTTATGGTGCCCGGATACATGGACGGAAAACCGCTGACCATCGCTGACCTCGAACCTGACAAAGGGAAAACGAAAACCGGCTCGAAGGATATCTCTCATGGCCGACAATAAACAAAAACTTGACAGAAGACAATTTCTCAAACAATCTACCCTGGCAACGGCGGCGATTACTACAGGTTTGCCCGTAAAACACGTTTATGCAGCACGAAAAAAACGCTCCGGCAAAACCGCAAAAAAAATGATCGTCATCGGCTTCGATGGCATGGACCCACGATTGTCCGAAAAAATGATGAATGACGGCCTGCTGCCCAATCTGGCCCAGTTCCGCAAGCAACGCGGATACCACGTATTGGGCACCAGCATCCCTCCGCAAAGCCCCGTAGCCTGGGCAAACTTCATCAATGGCGCCGGACCAGGCACACACGGAATCTTCGACTTCATCCATCGCAACCCCCAAAGACAGGTCGCCCCATTCCTGTCCACCTCCGAAACCGTTTCCGGCGAAGGGTACTGGCAAACAGGAGACCACAAGCTGCAACTGGATTTTTGGCCATTCAACCACAAACCTGCCGAAACCGTCCTGCGCCGCCAGGGAACACCCTTTTGGGATTATCTCGACCAGGCCGATATCCAATCGACATTTTACGATCTGCCTTCCAACTATCCGCCAAGCCGCTCGAAACACGGCAACCATCGCTGCCTGGCCGGTATGGGCACCCCCGACCTGCAGGGAAGCTACGGCGGGTATCATCACTTTGCCGAAGACGGACCGTTTCAGATGGAGGATCGGGGCGGCTGTAAACGCTCCATACTCATTTTCGAAAACGAGCAGGCGGACGGAACCCTGTTCGGACCGATGAACACTTTTCTTAAAAACCCACAATCGACCACAGTTGATTTTGCAGTGCATCGCGATATCCAGGCACGCGCCGCGATAATTGAAATCCAGGACCGTAAGATACTACTTAAAGAAGGACAGTGGAGCCGCTGGCTTAAACTGGAATTTGAACTGACCATGCCTTCTTTTTTGCCCGACAAAAACCTCAGCGGAATATGCCGTTTCTACCTCCAGGAAGTTGCCCCCAACTTCCGCCTCTACGCCAGCCCTATTAATACCGATCCATCCGAACCGGCACTTAGAATTACCGAGCCACCGGAGTTTATAGAAAAAATTTCAGACAAATTGGGATTGTTCTACACCACGGGGTTCCAGGAAGATCATAAAGCACTGTCAACAAAAATATTCGTCGAGGACGAGTTTATCACCCAGGCTGGTATCGTGCTCGAAGAGCGCCTTAACCTGCTGGAATACGCCCTGGAAAACTATGACGACGGCTTGTTGTTCTTTTACTTCTCCAGTACCGACCTGCAGGCCCACATGTTATGGTGGGACTCAGACGATAAACATCCGGTCCGTTCCCCCGCCGAGGCAAAAAGGTGCTTCAACCATCTCCAGAACATCTACCGAAAAATGGATGACGTGCTCGGCCGAATCGTCAAACGCTACGGCGATCAGGCCACCATTATGGTGATGAGCGATCACGGTTTTGCCAATTTCCACACACAGTTCAACCTCAATACCTGGCTGCGGAACAACAGCTATATCGCCCCAGCAGACGCCTCGGGAATATTGAGCGATGTTGACTGGTCTCGCACCAGAGCGTACGGCTTGGGCATTAACGGACTGTATCTTAATCTTAGCGGACGAGAGCGGGATGGTATTGTACAACCGGGTCGGGAACGGGAAGAGCTTATCGCCGAACTGGTAAGCAAACTTCAGGCGGTCACAGATGTTAATGGCAACAGGGTGATACGCAAGGTGCACCGCACCGACAAGGCATATTCCGGACCCGCTACCCGATTGGCGCCGGATATGATCGTAGGTTACTGTCGCGGCTACCGCGCTTCATGGGCTACCTGTCTGGGCAAGATGCCCCAGGAGGAGGATGTGCTGCTGGATAACGACTCAGCATGGAGCGCCGACCATTGTGCCGATGTCTCGGAGGTGCCCGGTGTCCTCTTCAGTAACAGACCCATTGCCGCCGATAAACCATCGCTGGTGGATATGGCGCCATCTATTCTGACAGAATTTGGCTTGAAGATTCCATCGACGATGACAGGAAAGAACATTTTTACGACCCAGGCGTAATAAACCAGATAGGCATAGACCCATAATGAATGGAAATGTCGGGTACAATGATACCCATTGGGTATAGCAATTGAATTAGGAGTTATCGCACATGGCCAAGATCAAGATCGACTCGAACCTTTTTGATCGTCTCAAAAAGGCCGCCGAAGTAGCCGGCTACAGCAGTACCGAAGAATTTGTCACACACATAATCGAAAAGGAATTGGCTAAAATCGAAACTGACAACGTGGACGAAAACGTCGCCAATCGCCTACGCGGACTGGGGTATATTGAATGATGGACTTTCTCACCGGCGTTATAGCCTGGATAAACGTGCTGGCCAACAGCCTGGGCTGGCTTCTACTGGCGCCGATAGCCGTACTGCCAGGATGGTTATCCAACACCATTATCTCCGCAGTAACCGGAGTGTTGTTACTGCTTATTTTCAAATACACTTCCAATCAGCTCGCTATCGGCCGCGTCAGGAACGAGATCAAGGCCAACATGCTCGCCCTGAAACTGTTCAAAGACAGCGTCTCAGTAACTTTGAAGGCCCAGGGACATATTTTTGGCGGATCGCTGCGATTATTGTTTTATGCTATCCGACCAATGCTTGTGATGATCCTGCCGGTAACTTTGCTGTTGGCACAGATGGGACTATGGTATCAGGCACGGCCGCTACGAACTGGAGAGCAGGCCATAATCACCATGAAACTAAATGGTGATATCGATACCGCTTGGCCACAGGTAGATATCAAATCGATACCTGCCGCAAAGGTGATCGCCGGTCCGGTCCTCGCTTTCAATACGCGGGAAATATGCTGGGAAATTGAAGCTCAGCAAAACGGCTGTCACAATATAGTTTTCCAGGTGGATCATCAACAAATCGAAAAAGAACTGGCAATCGGCCCCGGCTTTATGCGCGTAAGCACCAAGCGGCCGGGCCGGCACTGGACCGATGTCCTGATGCACCCATGGGAAAAACCCTTCGAACCGGATTCTATCGTTCACTCGGTCACCATCGCCTATCCGGACCGCATTTCCATAAACAGCGGTACCGACTGGTGGGTGATTTATTTCTTTGTCGCTTCGATGGTGTTTGCGATGATTTTCAAACCGTTCCTGAAAGTTAAAATATAAAAGGTTGATTGAAATGTCAAATTTTATGCGTTCTGTAGCGTTGTTGATGATACTGCTGGTCTGCGCATCGATTGCGTACAGTCAGTTTCGCCCGTACCGCCCCACACCTAAAGACAAGGACAAAAGCCAGGACAAAGCCCAAACCGAAAATAGTGGCGCCGCCGAAAGCGAAAAACCGCAGCAGGTCACCCCCACCCCGGAAGATCGCATCGAAGCTCACCAATTCCCAACTGCCGATCACTGTGAAATGCTTACCGTCCGATACGATGGTGATCGGGTAACTGAATGGTCACGGGTTCTGGTGGACGAGCAGACCTGCCTGGTTTCACCGGTACTCAAAGTGGAACGCACGCAAGAGCTAAATCATCACCGTGTTACTGTAACTTTCACCGGCACAGGATCGGTAGAGATGTCTCTGGGACACTATGGAGGAGACAAACTCGACGATGTTATCGCTAAAAAAAACCTTCGCAGTAAATTCGAAACGTTAAAAAGCGGACAGGAAATACCAATTTCTTCGTCATACAAGCAGGAACGTTGCGCATGGCTGTTTCTGCGAATCGCAGGCCAGGTAAAAATTACCGAAGTTCGTCACACCTTCTGGCGGGGCCAGGACACAATTGATGGACATGCCCCCGGACAGTTCGAATTCGCCGGACTTAAGCTGCCCTATCGGCTCATGTACCCCCGGAACTACGACCCGAACAAAACCTACCCGTTGGTCTTAAGCGTCTCAGGTTCCGGCGGCATTGGAGCTGACAATATAAAAAATATGGAGCAGGTTATACTGGCACGGTATCTTTTTACCAACTACTATTACGACAATGATTTCGAATGTTTTAGTCTGGTACCGCAGATCCCTGACAGAAAAACGATCCCTTCGCCATATTGGCCAATAGGCGACCGGGGAAAACCTTCTTCTTATCATCCTGCTCTCAATAGCCCGCCCGGCCAGTCGGGACTGCCGTCGCTTGACGAAAACGGATGGTACGTGCAGGCCACCCTTGCACTGATCCGCGAGATGATTGAAAACAAAAACTTCCATATCGATCCAGACCGTATCTACTATTCCGGGTTCTCATTTGGCGGAAAGGGCTGTTGGGAATTCTTAAAGGCTGACCGCACGCTTTTCGCCGCCGCTATGTGCGGTGCCGGCTGGCCTATCGGACAGCCTTATACCGACCCGACCGGCCCGTTGCTGGAACGCCTTAAACTCGAAGTGCAGCGATACAAACATACTCCCGTATATATCTTTGCCGGCCAGCTCGATAGTATGCGATATGGCAGCAGTGCCGTGGACAGGGAAATCCGTGCACAGGGCGGTAACAGCACCTACATCGAGTTTCCAAACACCGATCACGTTTCAACCGCCGCAAAAGCCTGGGGCAAACGCGACCACATCGCCTGGCTGTTCCAACAGAACCGCAAAAACAACCCACCCCCCGGCGAAGACCCGTTCCCCAATGGCGTTTACCCATAACCCCCATCGGAAGAAATATTATGATTACCCGTAACATCAGTTTAATCATCACTCTGAATATACTCCTCATATCATTATCGACACTTGCGGACACTCCTCCAGTCCTCCGGGCAGACGATTTCAAACATTACATCGACAGCTTCAACCAGCACGACGAAGAGCTTTACTCCAACATCCCAAACACAAAAGCCTGGGATTTTCTCCGTAGTAACATCCCTCTCTTCGAATGTCCCGACCGTGATTTCGAACAAACTTGGTATTTCCGATGGTGGACCTATCGAAAACACGTCAAACTCACACCGGACGGTTACGTCATCACCGAATTCCTCCCAAAGGTCCCATGGTCCGGCAAACACAACACCATCAGTTGCCCAGCCGCACATCATTTCTACGAAGGACGTTGGCTGCACAACCAAAAATACCTCAATGACTACGCCATCTTCTGGTTCCGCAAGGGCGGCAGCCTACGAAGCTACAGCTTCTGGGCCGCCGACGCCATGTACGCACGCTATCTCGTAAACGCCGACAAGGAATCTCTCATCGGACTGCTCGATGACATGATAAACAACTACAACGAATGGGAGAAGAATCGACTTGAACCCGACGGACTATTCTGGCAGATTGACGGCTGCGACGGCATGGAAGTCTCCGTTGGTGGCAGCGGCAAACGAGCCACCATCAATAGCTACATGTTTGGCGACGCCACCGCCATCGCCAAAATCGCCACTCTCGCCGGAAAACACGAACTCACAAAAACATACCTGGCAAAAGCGGAAAAAATCAAAAACCTCGTCCTGACCAAACTATGGGACGAAAAGGCGCAATTCTTCAAAGTACTACCTCGCGACGAAAACGCCAAATTAGCCGATGTCCGAGAACAACATGGCTACACTCCATGGTACTTCAACCTCCCCGAACCCGCCAAAGGATACGAACAGGCCTGGAAGCAGCTCATGGACCCTCAGGGCTTCTACGCACCGTTCGGCCCCACAACCACAGAACAGCGGCACCCTGGTTTCAAAATTTCATACCAGGGACATGAATGCCAGTGGAACGGACCAAGCTGGCCACTTTCGACCTCCATCACTCTCACTGCCCTGGCCAACGTACTCAACAACTACCCTCAGTCCGCCGTCACAAAATCAGACTACTACGAAACACTAAAAATCTACACCAAATCCCATCGCCGTAAATGCGACGATGGCCGCGTCATCCCATGGATCGATGAAAACCTCAACCCACACACTGGCGACTGGCTCTCACGCACACGACTGAAATCATGGAAGAACGACACCTGGGATGAAGGAAAAGGCGGCAGGGAACGCGGTAAAGACTATAACCATTCCTCTTACTGCGACCTCATCATCACCGGCCTCATCGGACTGCGACCCCGCCCCGACGACATCGTCGAAATCAATCTACTGCTTCCCGAAGGCCAATGGGACTGGTTCTGCATGGACAATATCCTGTACCACGGCCACATTCTCACCATCCTCTACGACAAAACCGGAACAAAATACAACCACGGCCAGGGCCTTCACCTCCTCATCGACCAACACCCCGCCGCCCACGCCAACAACCTCGCCCACATCAAAGCCAAACTACCTACCGTATGTCCCCAATAAAAACTGATAATTTGAGTCAATTTATTCCCACTACGCCTGATGAAATGCGTCAACGCGGGTGGGATCGGGCTGATATTATTCTTGTTACTGGTGATGCCTATGTTGATCACCCTGCTTTCGGTGCTGCATTGATAGGCAGATGGCTGGAGAAACTGGGCTACAGGGTGGCTATACTTGCCCAGCCCGACTGGCGAAGCGTGGAGCCATTTCGAGTTCTTGGACCTCCAAGGCTGTTCTGGGGCATTACTTCCGGTGCCATTGATTCGCGTCTTAACGACTATGCTTCTATGGGGCATCGTCGAAAAAAAGACGTATATAGCCCGGATGGGGCCTTGGGGCTTCGTCCAGGGCGACCTTTGCTTGTTTATTCGGCCCGTGCACGCGAGGCTTTTAAGGGAATTCCTGTAATCCTTGGAGGCCTTGAAGCCAGCATTCGCCGAATTGTTCACTATGATTTTATCGAAGATAAGTTGAAAAGATCGGCGCTGACCGATGCCAAAGCCGATCTGCTGGTGCACGGTATGGGCGAACTCGCCATCGAAGAGATTGCCCAACGGCTAAGTGATGGCCAGTCCATCAGCCAGTTGACAAACATACCAGGCACTGCTTACATGGTTAATCGTCAGACAGCTATACCGGATAATGCCAAACGCCTGCCTTCATTATCGCAGCAAAAAGCAGACCCCTATAGCGTAATGGATGCTCAGAAATTGTATGAGGCTCAGGCTCATCCAAACGGCCTGCCGGTAATCCAGGATCAGGACCCGGGCACTCTTGTGGTAATGCCGCCCTCGCAGACTCTAAGCACATCCGTAATAGACGAATTGTATGATCTTCCTTTTACTCGCAGATCGCATCCAGCTTATGACAAATTGGGTGGAGTCCCAGCCCTTGAACCGGT
This sequence comes from uncultured Pirellulales bacterium, assembly GCA_964537505.1. Taxonomy (GTDB): domain Bacteria; phylum Planctomycetota; class Phycisphaerae; order Sedimentisphaerales; family SM23-30; genus DAINBT01. The sequence goes on along the minus strand of CAZICK010000032.1, from coordinate 7,928 downwards.
ACAATTCTCAATAACTACTCATCGCGGCTGTTTCGGCGGCTGTTCATTTTGTTCCATTCATATTCATCAGGGCAGGCAAATTTGTTCACGTTCTATTGAAAGTTTATTGGCAGAAGCTGATTCCCTGACAAAGCACAAACAATTCCGCGGTACTATCAGCGACATAGGCGGTCCGACAGCTAACATGTACGGCATGAGATGCGATCATTCTGACAGTTGCCGACGCATAGGATGCCTTGTCCCATCGGTATGCAAAAATCTCAAATCCGACGCCAGCCAATTAATGAATATGATGGAAGCATTCCTGAAATGGAAAGAAAGCCAGCCGTCCCCGGTAAACATATATGTAGCTTCAGGCATACGACATGACCTGGCGATTCGAAATAAAGACTATATCAATTTACTGGTTCGGCATTTTGTGGGCGGCCATCTTAAAGTTGCTCCGGAACACTATTGTTCCAGGGTACTTGAGCTGATGGGCAAGCCTCCGTTTGAAATCTTTGAAGAATTCGAAGCTTATTTTAAGCAAGCTTCTCAGCGGGCTGGTAAAGAACAATACCTTGTGCCGTATTTCATAAGCTCGCACCCCGGCTGTACCGCTGATGATGCGATGACGCTCACAGAGTACTTAGTATCACGTTCATGGCGCCCACGTCAGGTTCAGGATTTTAGCCCCGTACCGCTGACTGCTTCAACAGCTATGTATGTATCCGGCCTTGACACAAAAGGTGGAAAAATCCATGTCCCTCGCGGGCATAAGGAAAAAATTCTCCAGGCCTCACTGTTGCAGTACTATGAACCTAAAAACAAAAAAATTGTAACCGATTTTCTTCAACACCGACATCGAACTGATTTAATCAGTCAAATTAGCCGGTTGAAAACGCATAGAAAAAATACGTTCTAAATTTTTCTTCGTCATATTCGCCAAATATATATAACCTTGTCATCACCAACGGAATAGAAATCTTTAATACAGGCTTCATTACGATAGCCAAGCTTTTCGTAAAACTGATGCGTTGAAAAGTACCGCTGGCTTCCAGACGTCTCGACTGCAATCATTCGGCCTTTGAGATTTTTAATAATCGCTGTTGCATACTGAACAAGAGATGTTCCCACGCCTTGTTTTTGATTGTCCGGGGCCACTGCCAGCCAGTAAATATCAAAGGTACCAACCGTGCAGGGGGTCGGTCCAAAACAAACCCATCCGATTGTTTTCTGTGCCTCTTTGGCAACAAAAGATTGGTAGCTGACCTCCGGCCCACCTGAAATCGAATCGTCAAATACTTCTTCTGCTATCTTAAGCTCTTCCGGCCTGAAAAACTTTGTCTGTTTTAGAATCGCCATAACGACATTCTTATCTTCCGGGCAGGCTCGGTGTATGCCTGTTGTAAAGGGTTTAGTACGCATAGAGATATTTCCTGTAATAGTATCAAAGCGAATATATATTAGAACTCCGCATTAAAGCGTTATGCAATAAGGTTTCTATAAACTTTTTGCAACTTATTCCTCCGGCCTCAAGGGCGGCTGCAAATCCGGCATCGGCAGATATATCGGGATTCGGATTGACTTCAAGTACGAATATCTGCTCATTGTTGTTCATACGGAAATCGACACGGGCGTAATCACGACAACCGATAGCATTCCATGCGGCGAGTGCATGTTGCCGTACGAGGCCAGATGTTTCTTCGGATAACCGGGCCGGTATAATACGGGGGGTGTTATTATATGCAAAGGAATCGGCATCCCATTTTGCGGAATAACCAACAATCCTCATGCTATTTGCATCAAAGGCACTAAAATCAATTTCGGCAATCGGCAGAACCTGAACTTCGTTATTTTGCTGAAGTAAAGAAACATTGAGCTCACGGTCTGGTATAAATTGCTCAACAAGAGCCGGCTGCTTAAACTGCCTGTGAATTTGATTAATTGCCTTGTCCAAAGCCATACCTGGCAGGTCAACAATCGAGTCAGCATCGATGCCTTCACTGGCATCGGAAAAAACCGGTTTTACAACATATTTCCCGTGTACCAACCCTTTCAGACAAATTCCATGCCCGATTGGAACAATTGTTCCATCCGGAACCGGAACCTCTGCTGCTTTAAGCACGGCTTTTGTCTGCCATTTGTTTTGAGCCAGTATCAAAGCAGGCGTGTCACTGCCTGTACATGTTCGGCCATACACCTGGCAGATCGCAGGAACATAACATGCGTGCAAAATATCAGCCGGCAGCTCTTCAACCAGGTTAAAAACGATTCCTTGATCACTATGGGTAAGAATATCGGGTAATTGTTCGATTGTTTCGATACTCTTGATCTGGTATTTTATCCCCAGAGACCTAAGCGCCTCAGTAACCGCATGGACTTCCTCCATAAGACCTGCGTTGCTTTCCACGAAGACAGCTCCGTCTTTGGTTATCAGCCCTTTGTCCACAGCGTTGTGGATAATCAGAACATTGCCTGTCATATAAATGTTGCCTGTTCATTTAAGGGAGCCTCTAAAAATTGCTTTTGTCACGAGAACGAGCGAAATTTTCGTCAGCGAGGCAGAGGTCAAAAATCGCCGCAGGCATAGTTGAAACTATGTTGAGGACGATTTTTGGCCGATAACGATGCTGACGGAAATTGCAGCCGTTCGTAGTAAAAATGAATTTTAAGAGGTTCCCTTAAGCCTTTTAAGAGCGTTATTAATTATTTGATCGATTAATTCTTCGTACTTCAATCCTTGTTGAATTGCAATCATTGGCAGATCGGAATGTATCGGATGAAGACCTGGCAAGGGGTTTATTTCTAAAAAACATGGAACCCCTTCTTTATCACAACGAAAATCCACGCGGGCCGCATCTCTGCATTGAAGGGCTTTGTAGGACTTGAGGGCTAATTGCTCAAGCTGCCTGTGAAGCGAGCCTTTTCGGTATGGTACATAGTTTACCAGCTTTTCATATTGCTTTTTCGCAACGTATGAGTATATAGCGACCTTTTTGTCCTGCAGTATCTCGATTTCCATAATCCCCAGCACATGAGCATCATTTCCATTGCCTAAAACTCCGACCGTAAATTCCCTGCCAGGCAGAAATTCCTCCACCAGAACAGGCTGAGAAAAACGCTCCAGTAAATAGGCGCATGTTTCTGTCAGTTGCTCTTTTGATTCTATCAGAGAGTTGTGATTTATGCCCTTGCTGGTTCCTTCAGCTATAGGTTTTGCAAATAGGGGATATTCAAAGGCGGTGTGGTCAATGCTTTCAAGAGATTCGATTACTTTGAATTTAGCGGTGGGTAGTCCGCCGTCACGTACAATGCGCTTGGCAAAACCCTTATCCAAAGTTATTGCACAAACAAGAGGATCTGAAAATGTATAACCGATATTGTACACCTCAAGAATTGACGGCACATGCGATTCACGACATCGGCCTGATAAACCTTCGGCAACATTGAAAACCAGGTCCCATTTTTCTCCAGCGACAAGGCGAGAAGATAGCGAACGAGCATTGCCAATTCGGTCGGTCTTATACCCAAGACTTTTGATGGCCTGCTCTATCAGCGCAATTGTTTCCTCCAAATCTAATTCCGCGATATATTCCTCGTCATAGCCTGAGTCTTCGTAATCGATTCTCAAATCGTATGTGAGGCCAATCATCATAATATCCCCGTTTCACAAAACAGCTAAACATCATAAATCAAACAAAAAACCGCCATCAGGAGTTGGTGTTTTTTTCCTTTTTTCAACAATTTCCCGGCGTCTCTCGTTCCTGGCCATATTGACAGGCTGAATAATTGACGCCTTTCCAACGGCCAACTCCCATACACCGGCCTTGAGCGGTTGGACTTGTTCATCTTGTGGTTTCGGTAATGTTTTGATTTCAGGTTCAGGGTAATTAACCATAAGCCCTTCGTAGTTACGTAAAACCGTGTGCGTTGGACTCATGGAAACAATATAGTTCGGCATAATAGGTATTTTCCCGCCGCCGTGCGGTGTATCTACTATAAAAGATGGTATGGCTATGCCGCTTACTCTACCCCTCATATATTCGATTATTTCTATCCCCTGGCTTAAAGGGGTGCGAAAATGCTCAACACCACGCACCAGATCACACTGGTACAGATAATACGGCCTGACTCGCATGCGAATCAGGCCGCGACATAGTTGCTCAATAATCTGGGCGGAATCATTAACTCCTCTTAGCAAAACCGTTTGATTGCCAAGAGGTATTCCAGCGTCTGCTAACCTGTTGCAGGCATCTGCCGATTCAGGGGTCAATTCGTTTGGGTGGTTAAAATGGGTGTTGATCCACAGCGGATGATACTTACGCAGCATTTCTACGAGTTCGGCGGTAATCCTCATCGGCAAAACGACTGGTACACGGGTACCGACGCGGATTACCTGCACGCTCTCCACTGAGTGGATACTTGACAGGACGGCCTCAATCGCATCGGTTGGCATTGTTAATGGGTCGCCGCCGGAAATAATAACATCAGAAATTTCCGGATGAGCCAACAGATAATCTGTTACTTGTTGGAGCCTGCGAGCAGAAATCGTGCATTCTCTGGTTCCAGCTATACGCTTACGTGTACAATGCCGGCAATAAGAGGCACAGGTAGTTGTTACAATCACCAGTGCTCGATCCGGATACCGATGCACAAGGCCTGGCACCGGCATGTCTTCATTTTCTTCCAGCGGGTCTTCGCTTAGCCAGGACGGACTGAAAAGTTCCTCAGGCTGTGGCACACACATCTGAAAAATTGGGTCCGAAGTATCCGGACGCTGTATCAGCGAAGCATAATATGGGGTAATAGCCAAAGGATATTTTTTAATAACATCCGCTAGATTTTGGCTATTGTGTAAGGTTGGCAGATAACGTATCAATTGATCAGGTGTACGTATCCGGTTTTTGATTTGCCATTTCCAGTCGTTCCATCTGGTTTTAATCTGCAGATTATCTTTACACAAATCAGCAGAACACCCTTCTGGGCGGACTTGTTCCAAAACTGAGGTGGGCGGAGGTTCATCGGATTGCTCCGTATTTTCGGAAAAACTACACATTTTATACATAATCTGTATTCCTTAAAAAAATGAAACATTAGAACATGGTGGGCATTAAAAAAATGTCCTAAAACATCTTCCATGTTTTCATGCTCTTCCAGATAGGAACGAATACGTTCGATAAGATGTTCAATGGCATCTTCCACCAGCACGAGAACCACTTCCTCTTTATCCGCAAAATGCCGATGGAGCGTACCTTTGCCGAGGTCGGCTTTTTCAGTGATATCTTCAGCCGTTGCGGCATCAGCACTCTTTTCGCTAAAGATATCCAAAGCTGCCTCCTTAAGCTTTTTTCGGGTCATGGCGATTCTTTGCCGCCCTGCCAGCTTTTTTAGACTTAGTATTCATAAGAATGACCATATAGTCACAACTGACCGCTTGGTCAACAATAAAAATAAATTTTTAAAGAAATTTATCATTGTTTAGCACTACAGCGAGACATGGCTGTTTTTAGACCCCAAAACCATATTTACGATACCGATAACAGGTCCAATAAGTTAGCATAAATACTATCGGCTTAACATAGGTCGGTCCAGCGAAAGCTGGTAATTCATATCCGCTGTTCATAAAGTCGTCGGCAGAAGCGGTCGGTCATGCCTGCAATGTAATCGCAAACCACCCGATGTGGGCCTTGCTCATCCAACCGCTGCTGATAACGCTCGGGAAGCAGCGACGGCCGTTCGATGTAACGGGCGAACAAATAACGCAATTCCGTCCCGGCCTTCTCCTGAGCGCGGGCTACGTCAGGATGATTATAAACCTCTTCCAGTAAAAATTCCTGCAGTTTGTCCAGATGGTTTTGGCAGGCATCGGAAAGAGCTACTATCTTTCCCGGCGCCACCCGCACCTGGTCAACATCCCCAGGGCAAAACCTCTCTAAACGCCTATCGCTTTCCTCCAGCGCATCAACGATTAACAAATCGATCACAGCCTTGGCGCAACGCAACTGGCGAACAAAACGTTTAGTCTCCGGAAACAACTCATTAACACTGTGCTTGATAAGCTGGTAAAGCTCTACGCCGGCCAATTCCCCTTCGTCGATCAGTCCGCAAGCCAGCGAATCGTCCAGATCGTGCGAATTATAAGCTATCGCATCGGCAATATCTGCAATCTGACCTTCGAGCGGCGCCTGGCCGCAGCCGTATTCATGTTCACCGACTGGATGGTCGTATTGCGTCTCGTGTTTCGCCAGGCATTCGCGTGTCTCGTATGTCAGGTTCAACCCACGAAAAGCCGGATACGGATGTTCGAGATATTCCACCGTTCGCAACGACTGACGGTTGTGTTCGAACCCTCCGTGTCCGTCCATAAGCTCATTGAGCACAGCCTCGCCGCCATGGCCGTAGGGTGGATGCCCCAAATCGTGCGCCAGCGATGCCGCCTCCGCTAAATCTTCATTTACTGACAATACTCTGGCTATGGTTCTGGCAATCTGGGCTACCTCGATAGTATGGGTCAAACGCGTCCTGTAATAATCACTCGCTGGATCGAGGAATACCTGTGTTTTGGCCTCCAGCCGCCGAAAAGCGGCGCAGTGAACCACGCGGTCGCGATCACGCTGAAAACAAGTGCGGTAAGTGTGTTCAGGTTCATTGTGACGTCGGCCACGCGTCTGGCTACTAAACACCGCAAATCGGCTCAACCGCTCCCGTTCGGCTTGTTCCTGCCGGCCTCTTGTTTGTAGAAAGTCAGTCATCTATCAATGCCCTGTCTAAAACTCATAACATCCTTTTTACACTGAGGTTATCGTCATTTTTTCCGTGTAGTTTTTCCCATTTTTCGATCGCCTCGGGCTGACGCAGATAGATCGGCACCAGTTGATCGGGGTCGGCGAACAGTCCTGCGTGCGCTCGCAGCCAACCGCAGCGGTGTATGTTGGCGGCACGTGGCTGCCAATATTTCTGATCCAGCCAAATTATACCGTCGCCTGCCAGTTCTGAGGCATGATAGCTAAGTCCTTGTCCCAACAGATATAACGGCCGTGATGTCGCGGCGAGGAGTTGATCTGGGTTCATGCGTGTTTGCTCTGTCACAACGCGAAATTCCGGCAAAAAGCCGCCTGGGGGTGTCCTGGAGGGGGTTTTTTCGAAGATTGCGGTGAAAATCTGTCCTCGGCCGGCTTCCAGGACGACGGCTAAATGCTTGATAGGGAGCTTTTCGTTCTGGATGGCTAAGTCGGCGTTTAGGGCCTGTGGCTCGATGCTTGGTACGGCGACGATTTTGGTTTGTTGAGCGTAAGCTATTGTTTTTGCGACAGTTATGGCAATGCGAACACCTGTAAAACTGCCCGGTCCGGCGGAAATGTATAAGTGTTCGATGTCGCAGGGCTGCCAATTTTGCTGGCGGCAGAGGGTTTCCATGGTGGGCAATAGTTGGGCGGTGTGCTGTAGTTCAGACGTAAATGCCTGCTCTACAAGGAGTTGTGGGCCTAGAGCGAGTGCCACACTGCCGAGGCGACCTGAAGTTTCTATGGCCATGATCTTAATGTCTTTGTTCATTTGCACTTATGTTAACGTAAAGAGGCGTGGGAAACAATTGGTTTTGCGGATAAGAGGGTTTTATTTTGGCGGGTAATTGATGTAACTCCTTATTTTTCGTTGTGGGGGATTGATGTAAGTGCTTATTTTACGTTGTTGGGATTGATGTAAGTGCTTATTTTTGCGTAACGATTGTAACGATTAGGCAAGATGGGTAAGAAAAAACCGCGAAATTCGGCGAAATTTGGATGAATTCTGATGAAAAGTGATGTGGTTTGTACCCACTTTGTACTATGTTTGCACATAGTTTGGACTATGTTTGTGGTATGTTTTGATGAGTTTTGATGTTAAAATAGGGAAGATTAACCACGGAGGCACCGAGACACAGAGAAGAGGTCAGATTTGAGAAGACA